>JBIPNA010000441.1:0-2844 GCA_044375665.1 Catalimonadaceae bacterium | reverse complement strand
GAATCTTCATTTCTGGATTGGCGGGAGCAAACCTACCCACGCTGGATGCAGCCTGCAGACATTTATCAATCCGCCTGTCTGGGAACAAATGCTGCTCATTTTCAGTGTTGGACAGCCCTTTCCGCAATGCTCAGGGAATTGGGGAATTCAACTGAATCCATCGCTTTTCAGAAAAGGGCGGACCAGTTAAAAAAGGCCATTCAAGAGCGGCTCTGGATGAAAGAAAAGGGATATTTTGGTCAGTTTGAATATGGCCGAAATGCCAGAATGGTTTCACCAAAATCGGAGGCTTTAGGAGAAGCACTGTGTGTCTGGTTTGGAATTGCAGATCCGGTGCAGGCCCGTGCTGTTGTCGAGAATACGCCTGTGGTGCCCTTTGGCATTCCTTGCATTTTCCCTCAGATCCCTCAGATTCCTCCATACCACAACAGGGCTGTATGGCCATTTGTTCAGTCATATTGGGCACTTGCGGCAGCAAAAACAGGGAATGAAACATCCCTCATGGAAAGTATTGCAGCCATTTACCGACCTGCTGCCCTGTTTTTGACCAACAAGGAGAATTTTGTTTCTGAAAACGGGGACTATGCCGGAACCGTTATCAATTCCAGCAACATGCTTTGGAGTCTTTCCGGCAGCCTTGCATTGGTTTACCGGATATTTTTTGGGATTCAGTTTGAACCCGGAGGACTTCGGTTTCAGCCCATGGTGCCAAGGCAACTGGATGGCAAACGAACTTTAAAGAATTTCAAATACCGGAAGGCCATTCTGGATCTGGAGGTTAACGGAAGTGGAAATCAGGTAGAAGGATTTCTGCTGGATGGAAAAGTTTTGCCACAACCTTTCCTTCCGGCGAATCTGGAAGGACGGCATCTGGTGCAGATTAAGCTCAAAACAGGTTCGGCTTATTCCGGTAAAACAGGCATGCAACCAGATCAGGTTTCGCCGGAAACCCCGGTCTGCAAATTGGAAAAAAGGAATCTGGTATGGCAGCCTGTAGAAAAAGCCATTCATTATGAGATTCTTTGGAATGGCAGACCTTGGAAAAAGACTGAAACAACCGCTCTTGAAATTCCTCCCTCCGTTTACGGAGAGCTTTCTGTTGTGGCCGTAGATGGCTCGAAAAGATCTTCTTTTGCCTCAGAGCCTCTTTGGTTGCCGGGCACTCCAGGACCTGATGTTGAAATTCCTTTAACCTCAGGCAGTCAATTGTATACTGAAATTCAGATGCAGGACCAGCAACCCCTGCGTATGGAAATAAACCTTGAGCAGCCAGGTCAGTATGCCGTTGCATTTCAGTATGCAAATGGCAACGGACCTGTTAATACCGAAAACAAATGCGCCATCCGCCACCTTAAATTTGACCAAAAGGATGCTGGTACCGTGGTTTTTCCGCAACGGGGCATTGGAGAGTGGTCCAACCTGGGCATGACCAACTGGGTCGATTTGCCCAAATGTCTTCAGGGAAAGCATGTTTTGGAGCTTAGCCTTCAGTCCTGGAATGCCAATATGCACGGGGAGGTAAATCAGGCCCGCTTATATAAGCTCGTGATCCGGAAGAAAGCCAGTTTGGCGATCGACTAAACCGCGACCGAGAACCGGACGGGCGCTTCTTTTCGGGCCCAGTGTCTTTGATCCAGCTGAAGGCAGATAGACCTTAGAAAAGGCAAACCCTTTTCAAGGATTCGCATGCCTTTCCGGGAAACGGATATCAGTCCTTCTGCTTCCTGGATGTACAATCTGTCCATTGTGTCCTGATCTGGTAGGGTGTCAGGATTCCAGTCTGTTTCCAGTTTGCACATCAGATTTAAAATGACAGCCTTCCAATCCTGGTCCTCCTGGTTGAGCAGATGCCCTTTGGAAATGGGGAAACCCTTTTCATTGATCCCTTCAAACCAGGCTTCCACTTCGGTAGCGTTCTGGGCATAGGCATCCGGAGTTTCTCCGATGGCCGATGCACCTAAACCAAGGAGAAGCGGGGTTCCCCGCTCGGTATAGCCCATAAAATTCCTGTGCAGGGTGCCGGCTTTGGCTGCTTTGGAAAGGGCATCGTCTGGCAGAGCAAAGTGGTCGAAGCCAATAGGTTCATATCCTGCTTTTAAAAGAAGGTTCCGGCCTGTTTCGAATAATTCCCACCGGGCTTCGGTTTCCGGCACGTCGGCATCGGTATATCTTCTCTGGCCTTTGCTTTTCCAGGGAACATGGGCGTATCCATAGAATGCAATCCGGTCAGGCTGGAGCTGCAAAACTTTTTGTATGGTGTCAGAAATATGGGATGGGGTCTGGAAAGGGAGTCCATAGACCAGGTCAAAGTTGACAGACCTGAAACCAGATTTTCGGGCTTCGAGAACAAGTTTCCTTGTTTCTTCAAAAGTCTGAAACCGATGGATCTTTTCCAGAATAAAAGGTGAAAAGTCTTGAATTCCAATGCTTAATCGTGAAAATCCCAGTTTTGCCAGATGCCTGATGGTTTCCGGTCTGGTGGTACCGGGATGCACCTCAATGGCCAGATCTGCATCTGGAATGAGATTGGCTCCGGAGCGGATGCCAAGGATTAATTTTTCAAGTGATGCATCTGAAAAAAAAGTAGGCGTTCCACCCCCCAGATGAATTTCTGAAATGGGAATTGGTCCACCGTGAAGGTCGGTGTACATTTTCCATTCCTCAAGGAGGGCCCGGATGTAAGGCTCCTCTACTTTGTGGTTTTGAGTGATCCGTTTATTGCAGGCACAAAACGTACAAAGGCTTTCGCAATAGGGAAGGTGAATGTAGATCTGAGCAGGAATATGTGCCTGGTTTCCAGACCAGAACCGCTGAAGGGCTTTTGTCCAGGTTTCAGGCGAAAAA
>JBIPNA010000440.1:0-2854 GCA_044375665.1 Catalimonadaceae bacterium | reverse complement strand
GAAAACTTAAAATACGCTCATGCCAGGCATCGGAAAAAAAAACCAGTGTGGCGCCCATCATGACTACCGGAAAAACGCCGATCTGAAAAAGCAAGCCTGTCAGCAAATGGAAAACCACCACGGCACTATATGCCCATGGCCTTGTAGGGCGCCACATCAAAAACAAAGGAATGGTCAGATCATATACCATTCCAAACCACGAAAACAGCAGTGCAGATGGCTTCCAGGAAAACAAAGCCCCCAAAACCGGTGTCGAAGCATGTGCAGGCAACCAAAGGGAAAGTGGCAATCCTTTCAGGAGCCATTCGGAATTTATCTTGGCCATGCCGGCGTACACATAAACCAATCCCAGCATCAGCCGAAACATCCAAACCGACCAGCGGGGTAATGTCCAGCCGGGGTTTGGGGCATTGGATAATGGAGCCGGCACCCAACAAAACAGAAAACAGGCCAGGGATACGAAATAATAATGATTAAGATAGTATGCCAGGTCGATGAGCTCAAAATAGGTAAACAACAAGCCCATCATAATGGCGCACGGCCGGTAACAAATACCCAATGCAAACAGGATGGCAACGCCGATCAAAAGAATATGACCGGCATACAACAAGGAAGGAGAAGCCAGTGGCAGCCAGGACAACCCAAAATAGGAAAAATGAAAAACAGGCTGGATATAATGGTCATCAACCCAACCAAGTAACATAAAGCGAAGGGTCCCTCCTGCCATAAGGAGCCCAAAAACCAAACGGAGCATGAAAAATGGCGCTGCCGACACTTCCTCTTTAAGCAGGCAAACGGCTCTGGAAAAGTTTGTCCCGGCAGGTATGGAAAGCATTGTCCCTTGTTTCAATCGCCGTCGCCGCTGGAATAGGTTATGGAAATACCCAGAATGGAAGACATATCGCTTTTCAGATAACGGGTAAGTTTTTGCAACTCCGTATGAGCTGTTTCAAGTCTTGAATCGGCGTTTTTCAACATGTTGTTAAAAGATGCGTTCCGCGGAATGGCATCTAAAGCAGCCTTAATGGATCCCAATTGGGTTAAAGTGGCGGCCACAAGCTCTGGTCCGCCTTCAGAATTTTCCAGATATTGTTTGAATCCGGGTCCGGTTTCGGATCCCTGAAGGGACTTTCCATTCCAAATGCGCAAGATCGATTGAAAATGCAGACTTATTCCTGAAAAGGACTGGTCAGAAAATCTGGCCTCTGACAATGTAGAATCGGGACCAGTTTGTCCGGGTCTTTTTCCAAGGGGAAGGCCTAGTTTAAAGTTTTTTAGGTTTTCGAAGCTTTTGACAAAATCATTGTAGAGCAATCCTGTGCTGCTTCCAATATCGGTTCCCAAAGAGGAAACAAAAACACTTCGGTAGTCTTTCTCCCATGCGCTAAGGACATTGGCGATGCTGCTTTGGAAATGGGATGTTAAAGAAATCAGATAATTTCTGGCCGAAGGAGCTTGTAGCCTTTCCAGAGATACTGCTTCCGGAGAAAATAAAAGGTATTCCATGGCCATGAGTCCACGGGTATCCCGGTTAAAATCGTTCAAATTATATGCTCCGCCAGCAATTATGGCATCAATGGCAGCAGTCCTTACCGGGAAAATGGCCACTTCCTCCCAAAGAGTTTTTCTTGTCCCCGATTCGCCTGCAGGTCCGAATTGAAAAACAGCCACAGCTTGCCATGCATGAAATGTTGTTGTCCATGCTTTTTGAAATTCTTCCAATCGGATCTGATCAGGCTGATTGTTAAAAGCCACTGCGGCCTCTGATAGAAGATTTGCCTGGCCTGACAGTTGCCGGTAACCAGGCAATACCTGGCTGTCAGCAACAAAGGTGAGAAATGCCTTTCGGTCAAAAGTCTGTGAAACCGGGTTGGAATCCGTTTCAGGCGAGCAGCCGGCAAGTCCGGCCAAAATCCAGATAACCCCGGAAACAACAAGTACAAACTGCTTTTTCAAAAAACCATCCATAATTATCTTCCTTGCTCCTGAATCCAGTTTTTACGAAAATCCTCTATCTGGGTGTCGGTAAAACCGTAGGTAGACTTTAGTAAAGAAATGACCTGAGAAAGGCGGCCCAATTCATCAACTGGTCTTGTGACAAACAGATAACAAGTGGGAGCTTGTCCTTTTGGCGCTCTGAGTAAATCCAAAATCTGGAGCAACTGGCTGTCTGTTATGATCCTGAATCGGGAGGGTACAGCCAGGTATCCTGTTGAAAAACCTATGGACTCGCCCAGAGCATGCAGAGCCCCTGCTTTGTCGAAATCTGTGGTGGAAGTTTTACTCATGGTCGAGATGACCGAGTGGCAATAGTTAATGATGGTGGCTCCATTTGCTTTTTCCCAGGTCATTCGGATGTCAGAAGATGCTGCATTTCTGTCGGCTGCATAAGCCTCTCCTGCTTTGCAGGCAGCCTGGTAGCGGATTAGATGACGTTTCATCTGATCGTAAAAACCCTGACCATCATTTTTATCTCTCCGGGCCAGGTAAGTAGCAAACCACGCATCTGGCCTGGCTGTTTTAGAAACTGTCGTGGTATTTGGGAAAGTTGGGTTTGAGCCCATGATGGCCAGTACCTGATCTGCCGTTGCGGGAGTTTTCTGAGATTCCATCAAAAGACATGCCTGGTGGAAGAGTACGGATCCAAATTGTCCTTTCTCTATCAACTGTTCTGGCTCAAGGCCATTTTGGTCGAAAAGATAGCCACCAAACACGCCTCCTGTGCCCGTCGGGGTTCCGGGTGTATAGCTGTTACCACTGGCGGATGCAACCCTTGCAAACCAACCGGCATCTCCCGACAAACTTTCCCGCATTTCTGCAGTGTTCAAACTGAAAAGAGAGGGATTTCCCTGTT
>JBIPNA010000439.1:0-2876 GCA_044375665.1 Catalimonadaceae bacterium | reverse complement strand
GTTTACCCTGTCGGTGATATCCACACCCACACAAAGGATGCTTAACTCGTTTCCCTGTGAAAAAAAAGGCGTCCTTGTAACCTGAAAAAGGTGCATCTTTTTTGTCTCTTTATGAAAGAATGCCTCCTCAACTGTAATCGTTTTCAGGTTTTTAAAAACTTGTTCATCCATTTCAAGAATCTCCTCATACCTCCACTTATAGGTTTTAAAGCATTCCTGACTTTGTTCCAGAAAATCCTGAACAGAAAGGCCGAAAAAAGAAGCAATGGCTTTGTTGGCCAGAATGACAGAACCCTCCCGGTTGATTACATATATAAAATTAGGCTCTACATCAATAATCTGCCGGAGATACTCCCGTCGATAATGCGCATCCAACCTTGCATTTTTTTCATCGGTCACATTTTGAGCCATCTTCATGACCCGACAAATCTGGCCTTCTGAATCTGTTAAAGGCGTTACAACTATGGAATAGGTTTTGGAAACAAACGTCAGTTCAAACTGTTCGGTATTCCCTTCGAATGCCTTGAGGACCTGCTCCTCAATAAAATCTCCATAGTTTTGTCCGTACTGGCTTCGGAGCGGCAATCCTTTTTGAGGAGAAAAATTGTCCAGATCTGTTTCGTATTCCACTCCTCCGAAAGACAGAAAATTAAGGTCTTTATCCAGGATGGTGATGTTTCCATTTGGAAAATGGTTGGCAATGGTTTGAAACTGAATTTCTCCTTCTTTCTCTTTTGTGGCTTGCTCTTCCCGATCGGTGATGTCCTGAACTGAAATCAAAATGATTACTCCCCCATCAGGGCCAAACATCTGACTTTTGGAAACCAATGCCTGAACCCGGTTTTTGGAATTACCCACAGAAAAATGAATTTTTTTCCTTTCGCCTATGGCCAGGTCAAGGCATTCTTTAAATGGCGAAAAACCGATCCAATCCAAATCTTCGGTCTGTTGAAAATAGGCCCTGATCTGGGAGACAAGCACTTGTTCCTCTAAACCAAAAATCCTTAGAAACTCCTTATTTACTTTTATTTCTCCTCTCGAGGGACGCAAAACACATAGTCCTTCTGTGTTTTGCTCAAATAGGAGATCAATCAGCGAAGATGAAGCTTTTGCCTGTTCTTTGGCCAAAACCTCCCTTGTCATATCCCTGTAAAAAACGACTACCCCACTAACCTGACCATCTTCCTCTCTGATGGGAAGATATTCATACCGGGTAGAATAAACCACTCCCGAATCGGAAACCAAAGTTTTCAATTCCCGGATTTCCTTTCCCTGAAGCGCAAGCTCAAGCTCCTTTCTTACCCTTTCTTCCTGATCCTTTTCAGCATAATTGGCGAACAAATCGCCAATTGAAACCGACCTTCCTCTCAGGAGTTGAAGATTCTGATTTGCTGTTTCATTGAATGATTGGACCTGAAGCTGGCGATCTAATAGAAAAACAGCATCTAAGGTATTGGAAAGCAAAGCATTGACAACCGGATGCGCAACGAATGAAATGTTGGAGCGGTTGTTCATAAAAGCGGATACAGGTTTTGTCCGGGATTTGTCGAAAGAAAGTAAAGGATTCGAAAAGGAATTGCCAAATCCCATAACACTTTTCACAGAAAACTTTTTCAACAAACCGTCAGAAAACTGTATTTCATTTCAATTCAGAACCCATTTTTACCTCAAAAAACCATGGAAAAACCAGCGCTGGTGGTATTGGCGGCCGGAATGGGCAGCCGTTATGGAGGACTAAAACAACTTGATGGATTGGGTCCCGGGGGAGAGGTTTTAATGGAATATTCTGTTTTCGATGCTTTGAAAGCTGGTTTCAGCAAAGTTGTTTTCATTATCCGCCACGATATTGAAGCTGCGTTCCGGGAATATGTTTTAAGCCGTTTTCCAGAAGATCTTCCCTGGTCATTTGTTTATCAGGAATTGGATGCCCTGCCAAAAGGAATCCCTTTTCAAGGCCACCGTTCGAAACCATGGGGTACGACGCATGCTTTGTGGTGTGCCAGAGACGCTGTTTCGGGACCTTTTGCGGTGTTAAATGCCGATGATTTTTATGGTGCCTCAGGCTTTCAAAAACTTGTTGCCTTTTTTGAAAATCAGGAAACAACAGCCAAAACCCTGACTGGTGCTCTCGTTGGTTACCGGTTGGGCAAAACCCTGTCTGAATCAGGATCGGTAGCCAGGGGAATTTGCCAGGCAGATGGACTTGGTAATCTTACTTTTATTGAAGAAAAAACAGATATTCAGGTAGTTGAGGGAAGTTTGGTTTGCGATCTGGAGGCCGGTTCCCCTACTCAATTATCTGGTTCCGAGTTGGTGTCTATGAATTTCTGGGGATTTACCCCCGAAGTTTTTTCACTTCTTGATGCTGAAATTCAGAATTGGTTTGCCCAAAACTACCATGAGCCCAAAACAGAAATTCTATTGCCCACTACCATTGGAAAATTGGTTCGGGAAGGGAAAATCCAAATAAAGGTGCTTGATTCTGAAGACGGATGGATTGGGGTGACCTATGCCGACGATAAAGGTCCGACCAGACAAAAGTTAGAATCACTTCATGCTCAGGGATTCTATCCCAAAAAACTTTGGGAAGGGGGCTAATCTAATCTTCTGGTTCCAAATCCTGGTGTGAATCCATGGTCCAACCCCCGTCCAACACCGATGGCTCAAGCCAATTCGGAAAAATGCTCAGATGCGCTTTACGTAATTCCACGAGAAGCGCATCCCGAAGTTTTTCAATATTCAAACGCTTTCCGGCGGAAATGAACACTGCGCCTTTGTGGTTCTCCTGATCAAAATCTGTCCCATCGGGGATTAGATCTACCTTATTGTAAACCAAAAGAGTAGGTTTTTCAGCACATTTCAGGTCGGCCAGAATC
>JBIPNA010000438.1:0-2890 GCA_044375665.1 Catalimonadaceae bacterium | reverse complement strand
GCTTACGCCTGCCGACTTGAGTGTGATTTTCCGGACAGGGTATTTGGTCAGAATGTTTCCCTGACTTTCCCGGCCTTTGATGGTCAGGTCTGCAAAATTGAAATCTATTCCATTTGTTCTGGCCCTGGTTCCAGGTGTGTATAAGGCATAAATTACTTCTGCTTCCCCGTTGGGGTTGGCAGAAAAGTAGGTAATCTTGCTTCCCTTGGCTCCTTTGGTCAGGTCGTATTCTTTGTCCCGGGTTATGCCAAGAACAGAAAACCGTTTTGCATAGGTGTTTCCTGAAGGTGGATCGAGGTAGCACATGTTGTACACCATGCGCTCGTTGTTTTTGCGGAAAACGGAGGCAAAAAGGATGTCCTTTCCCACAAAGACCTTTTCTTCGATTTTCACCACCTTCATTTTGCCATTACGGAAAAAGACAATCACATCGTCCAGATCGGAACAATCCATTAGGTATTCGTCTTTTTTGATGCCAAATCCAACAAAACCTTCGGCCCTGTTCACATAAAGCTTTTCATTGTTGGCCACCACTGCCTGGGCCTGGATGGTGTCGAAAGCCCGGATTTCCGTTTTTCTTTCCCTTCCTTTTCCGTACTTTTTCATCAGCCCCTGATACCAGCGGATGGTATATGGCTTGAGATGTAGCAGGTTGTTTTCAACTTCTTCCAATTCGGATTCCAGATCCCGCATCATTTCGTCGGCTTTGAAAGCATCGAATTTTGAGATGCGCTTGATTTTGATTTCTGTCAACCGAAGAATGTCATCCCTTGTAATGGTCCGGTAGAACTGTGGCTTGAAAGGTTCAAGTCCACGATCGATGGTCGCAATCACATCTTCCCATGTTTCACATTCTTCAATGTCGCGATAAATCCGGTTTTCGATGAATATCTTTTCCAAAGAAGAAAACAGGATTTTCTCCTTCAGCTCATTTCGTCTGATTTCCAGCTCCCGGCGAAGCAAATCCATGGTTTGCTGGGTGCAGACTTTAAGGACCTCATTGACCGACATAAAATGCGGCTTGTCGTTTCGCACGATACAGGCGTTGGGCGAAATGGAAACCTGACAATTGGTGAAGGCATACAGGGCGTCGATGGTAACATCCGGGGAGACACCTGGGGCCAGATGCACCTGAATTTCAACATCTTTGGCAGTGTTGTCGATGACCTTTTTGATTTTGATTTTCCCCTCATCGGCAGCCTTTACGATGCTGTCCATAAGTGAAGTGGTGGTGGTCCCGAATGGAATTTCCCTGATCACCAGGATTTTTTTGTCTAAATCTTCAATTTTGGCACGAACCCGGATTTTCCCTCCTCGCCGGCCTTCATTGTAACCAGAAGGATCCATCAGGCCACCGACAGGAAAGTCGGGCAGGATGTTTATTTCCTTCCCATTTAAAACATCTATCGATGCTTCGCAAAGTTCTATGAAATTGTGGGGCAGGACTTTGGTGGCAAGGCCTACCGCAATGCCTTCAACGCCCTGGGCAAGGAGTAAAGGAAATTTCACAGGAAGGGCTACCGGCTCCTTTTTTCTGCCGTCGTAGCTCATCTGCCATTCGGTGGTTTGAGGATTGAAGACAATATCCTGTGCCAGTTTGCTTAAACGGGCTTCTATATACCTTGCTGCCGCAGCTCCATCGCCTGTCCTTGAGTCTCCCCAGTTTCCCTGTGTGTCGATGAGTAAGTCTTTCTGCCCCATGTTGACCATGGCTTCATAAATGGAAGCGTCGCCATGAGGATGGTATTGCATGGTTTGGCCGATGATGTTGGCTACCTTGTTGTAGCGGCCATCGTCGATGATGTTCATGGAGTGAAGAATCCGCCGCTGGACAGGTTTAAGTCCATCTTCGATGGCGGGCACTGCACGTTCCAGAATAACATAGGAAGCATAGTCGATGAACCAGTTTTCATAAAGTCCATCGATGTGGGTCACCGAACTAAGGCCGTTTTCTTCTTTTTCTTCTGACTCGTCGCTCAAATGGGTAAAGGTTTAGGACTGCAAATAAAACCCCCACTTTGGGTAATGCGAAAAAACCGGCATGTTGTTGAAAGTCCATACGAAGTGTTATTTACAGAAATGTAATTTTTCTTTTAGAATAGGTTCATATTCAATGGCTTTGCAATTTGTACCTTGCGAAAAATTTTCTTCATGCTTTAACGTTTTTGCCTCCTCACCATAATATTTTTATGAAAATCAACATTTTGCTGTTCGCTTTAGCGGCCCTGATTTTGGGAACCGCATGTAAAAAGGAAAAAGAAGATGCCAAAGCTGAGCCCAATGCGCAACTGGTGACTCAGTCTGAAGACAACAACGACCTCAAGTCTGAGGGCGATCAGGCCAATACCGATGTGACAGATGCCATGGAAAACTTTAGTTCCATCAATGGCCGGTTGGCTGCTACCACCAAAAAGGTAATCTGCGGATGTGAAATTGATTCTGTCGGACTCAAAACCATTCGTTTGTCTTACGACGGAACCACACCTTGCGGCAGTCCTTCCAGAACCCGATCCGGAAAAATTACCTTTACCCTTGTTCAGGGCAATAGATGGGCCGATCAGGGAGCCGTTCTGAACATCCTGCTTGAAAACTACAAAGTGGTCAGGCTCAGCAACCAGAAAAGCTGGAACTTCAACGGCACCAAAACCCTCACCAACGTACGCGGAAGCAACTGGATTGGTTTTCTGGCTCAGACCGACTCTTTATTGTATCGGGAAAGGTCAAGAAACATGACTGTAAGCATCAACAATACAGCCAATGTGAATTTCAATATTGCCCGCACTACAACCTGGAAATATGTGAGCCTTCCGAACCGGAATTATATTCAGTTTTCTGCTTTGGGGGATACCACCATCAACGGCTTGACCAATGTAGATACCTGGGGAACCGG
>JBIPNA010000437.1:0-2891 GCA_044375665.1 Catalimonadaceae bacterium | reverse complement strand
TCGAAGGACTGATCACCAAACTATCGGATGTTAAATCCAGCCTTGATGTGTTGAATTCTGAGAATACCACTACCCACGAAGAGGAATTCAAGAAGCTGGTCACCAAAATTGAAAGCCTTAGAAACGATCTGGTAAACGACAAATAATCAGCCTGAAAGTCATGAAAAAAATATTTATCATCTTTACGATCGCCTTAGCTTCTGCCTTTCAATACGCTCAGGCTCAATGCAGCGACAAGACCATAAAAAAACTGTGCAAAGACGGTCTCGGCACCTACATCTTCGAATCAGCGGCTTTCAAACCGCTCACAGCTTTCGGAGCTAAGAAAAATGTAGTCGAAGCAGCGTTTTCAGTTTACTCTCAGGAAAGCTACCGGGTGCTAAACCTCTGTCAGGGTTTTTCTGATGTGGTGGAATTTGCCATTTATGATACAGAACACAACATGTTGTTCTCCAACAAATCAGACAAAAGCGTTAAGTTTTATGACTTTGTAGCTCAGAAAAGCGGAGACTTTACCATTCGGTTTACCATCCCATCATCTGATTTGAAAAGCACAACTTCCTGTGTGGCATTTGCCATCGGTTACAAATAATAATCATCATTTTTCTGCCCAAAACCGGCTTCCTGGCGAGGCCGGTTTTTTTTTGTCCGGTCAGGAATTCCCAAGGCAAAACCGAAGTTGGCGATAATCAGTAATGCCTGCCACTGAAAACCCGGCAGAAAAAAACTTTCCTTGTCAGGTGCATAACCTTTTATAAATCCTGGAAAACCCAAAAACCATTCTATACCAGGCGATAATTGGAATGGGGTATGATTACATTTTATCAATTGAATCTCCAGCTAAACGAAAACACCAATCCATAACAGGATTGGTGTTTGCCAGAAGAATGCCCTCTGGTTGTTTTATTTTGAGGCTGGTTGCCCGAATCAGGCCAGGATCCGAACCGGATCTTCCAGCAATCCTTTCAGGGTTTGAAGGAACGCAGATCCTACTGCCCCATCCACAACCCGATGGTCGCAGCTCAGGGTAACCTTCATCACGTTGCTGGCCTGAAACTGCCCGTTTCGAACAATCACAGTTTCTTTTATTCCACCCACAGCTAAAATACATGCATCCGGAGGATTGATGATGGCTGTGAACTCCTCAATACCAAACATGCCAAGGTTACTGATTGTGAAAGTTGAACCTTCCCAATCAGATGGCTGAAGTTGTTTGTTTTTTGCACGGGCTCCCAAATCTTTCACTTCAGAAGAAATGGCAGACAAGTTCTTTGCATCTGCAAAACGAAGGACAGGAACCAGCAAACCTTCTTCTACAGCCACGGCCACCCCGATATGGATGTGGTGATTGTACCGGATTTTGTCTCCCAACCAGGAAGAGTTTACTTTTGGGTGAAGGCGCAAAGCCGAAGCCACCGCCTTGATAACCATATCATTAAAGGAAATTTTATTTCCCGTAAAATCAATGATGCTTTTCCTTGCCTCCATGGCTTTGTCCATGTTGATTTCCATCGTGAGGTAGAAATGAGGTGCGGTGTACAGGCTTTCCGACAGTCTGCGGGCAATGGTTTTCCGCATCTGGCTCAATGGCACGTCTTCAAAAGACTCAGAAAGCGACAAACTTCTTCCCCCTGAAACTTCAGATTTGACTTGAGCGGCAGATTTTGAGACTGGCTTAAATGTTTCCACATCCCGTTTGATTACCCGGCCATTTTCTCCTGAACCGGATACAGATGCAATATCAATGCCCATTTCACGGGCAATTTGTTTGGCAAGCGGAGAGGCTTTAACCCGGCCACCGGAGGTATTTTCATTTACCGGAACGGCTTGTGGGGCAGGAATGACCGGAACCGGGGCAGTATTGGACTGGGTTACAGCATCAGAAACTACAGGTCCGCCTTCCTGAAGAAGTGGCACATAATCGGTACCCGCTTTCCCGATGATGGCGATTATGGCATCCACTTTCACCGACTCACCCTGGGCCAGACCGACATATAAAAGTGTCCCTGACTCGTAGCTCTCCAGCTCCATAGTGGCTTTATCCGTTTCGACCTCGGCCAATAGCTCGCCGGCTTTAACAGAATCGCCCACCTTTTTATGCCAGGCAACAATGGTACCCTCCTGCATTGTATCGCTCATTTTTGGCATCCGGATAACAGAAGCAGGAATTGAGGAAAGATCAACAGTTGGTTGCGTTGGTGGACCAGACACCTGAGCTGGAGCTGGGGTTGATGCTGGTGCAACACTTCCTCCCGATTGGCCCGAAAGCAACGATTCGAAGTTTTCCCCCTCTTTGCCGATGATGGCAATCACAGCGTCAACCGGGACAGCATCTTTTTCCTTGACTCCGATAAAGAGCAAGGTACCGGTTTCATAGGATTCCAGTTCCATGGTAGCCTTATCGGTTTCCACTTCGGCCAGCACATCGCCCGCCTTCACAGCATCTCCTACTTTTTTGTGCCAGGCTGCGATCACACCTTCTGTCATGGTATCGCTCATTTTCGGCATTTTGATGACTTCAGCCATTGAAATTTCGCTTTGGAAAAATAAGTACCTTAAATCCTTAAAATTTGTTTTTCGGACCGCGAAGTTAAGGAGAAAAGCAATCGAAACGGGGCCCGGTCTGAATCGGCCGGAATAAAAATTTCCCGGATGGCTAAATTTGGCTGGAGATCAGAACTTCTACAGTTTACTCCTTTCTATCTTTGCCAAATGCGCGGTTCCCTGATTCGAATCTCCTTCATAATATTTATGTGCTTTTGGGCCCTAAAATCAATGGCTCAATACGTGCCCGAGGATAGCACCTCCAAAGAAAAAGGAGAAACTGAAAAAAAGTCCGGATTTGATGTTTCCCGATTGGTCCCTGGCGGCAACATGGCACTCAGCTTCGG
>JBIPNA010000436.1:0-2900 GCA_044375665.1 Catalimonadaceae bacterium | reverse complement strand
ATTCCTCCAACTGTTGGTAACTTTTCTAACGGTCCTTTGAGCTGGACTTCTTTCGATCCTACGCTTACTGTAGGTTCTCCTTACGCTACCGGTGCCAGCTTTACCCATCCACGTTTGGGTCTTGTTAGCCTTCCAAACCTGACCATCAGTTCTCCACAGAACGTTTTCGGTCAGTTTGGTAATGTAACTGTAACCGGAACCGGTAATGCTACATTTACAGGAAACGTTTCTGTAACAGGTTCATTGACAGTTCAATCTGGTGCTACTGTAAACTTTGGTGCCAACAACGTTCAGGGAACAGGAGCTGTTGTAGTTAACAGCGGAGCCAACATCAGCACTTCAGCTGCCGGTGGATTTGCAAATGCCGGAAATGGTGTAACCCGTAACGGTGGTGCCAAAACTTTGAGCAACGATGCAAATTATACCTTCAATGGTTCAGTAGCCCAAAACACCGGAGGTTTCTGGGTTGGAGGCCGCGATGTAACCATCAACAATGCTGCTGGTGTTACTTTGAGCTCTGCTGCCGTAGTAGGTGGAAAATTGAATCTTCAGGCCGGAACTTTCAATGCCGGAAGCAACCTTTTGACCATTGGTTCTACACCAAGCCGTCAGGGAATTATTGACAACTTCACCGGTGGATTCACTGGTACATTGTCTGCCACTTCCATTAAGTTCCGTCGTTATGCTCCTGCTGGTCAGTTGAAGAGCTTTGCTCCAACTGTAATCAGTTCTTCAAACACCATCAATTCTGTAGCTGTACCAGTAGGTATCACTTGCGGAAACATGAAAGAATTTGATGAGTTCTCCAACTCATGGATTCCGGTTGACGTAATCGGTGGTGCTTGTACAGATCCATTGGTTAACACTCCTTCTGTACTTGCCGGAAACAGCCTTCTTGCTTTCGGATATGGTGCTAAAACTTTCGAATACCAGGGTCTTCCTCAGACAGGAACTCAGGTTCGTTCTATTTCACGTAGCCCGGGAACTGTTCCTCCAGCCCCTTTCGTAGCCCGTGGATGGAATGCATTGAGCAATCCTTACCCTGCTCCAATCAACTGGGCTGGATTCTCTGCTTTGGGAACCAACTCTGCTCAGTCTCCTTGCGTAGCTTACATCTGGAACTCTTCAACCCTTAACTACGGAACCATCAGCGCTGCTGGTGTAACTTCAGGAGGTGCTAACGTAAACATCGCTCCAGGACAAGGAATCCTTATCCGTCGCAGCACTGTTGGAACAGGAAACGTTCAATTCGAGCCTTCTCTCCGCGTAAGCAGCACAACCCAGACTTTCATCCGTGAGGCTCAGCCTTCATTGGCTCAGGAAATCCGTTTGACACTTAAAGGAACTGAAAGCTCTGACGAAATCATGTTGGTTTCAGGTTCTTTGGCTCAGGATGTAGACAAATTCTTCTCTCCTGCTGAGAACGCAGTTTCTATGTTCATCCCACAAGGACAGGAAGGTCTTACTGCTTTGAAAGCCGAATTGAACAACAATATCGTTCCGGTTTCTATTAAAGTTCCTTCTGAAGGAACCTACACCATCGAAGCAAACACCATCCAGGGTATTGCTTCTAACGTACGTGTAGTTCTTGAAGATAAGGCTACTGGTCGCTTCCAGGATCTGAACGAAGGATCTGTTTACACTTTCAATGGAAAGCCTTCTGATGCTGCCCGTTTTGCTCTTCACATCCAGTCTGGTTCTGGCGTTCAGACTTTAACCACTCCGGTTTTGGTTTATGCCAACAACAACAATGTGGAAATCCGTTTGGCTGATGGTGCTGAGAACTCTACTCAGGTTTCAGTTCGTGACCTAGCTGGTCGTGAAGTTGCTGGTTTCTCTTTCAACGGAAATCAATCTACCAAAGCTGTTCAGGTTCCTGCCGGTGTATACACTGTAACCGTTCAGAATGGTGGTCAGGTAAAAACTCAGAAAGTAATCCTGGGATCTAACTAATCAAAAACCAATTGCCTGGGGTTTCGGCCCCAGGCTTATTAAATTTTACAAATCAAAAAATGAAAAAGTTCGTAGTTTCTTTATTTGCTCTGGCTCTTTTGGCTTACGCTCCTGCTTTTGCAGATATCTGCGTTCCAGCTGATCCAGATTTTGATGCTGCCGATTGCGTTGCCAACGGTGGAGTTGTTGGAACACCCATCGGTATCGGTGGTGGTCCTGGAGGTGGAGGCTCTGTGCCAATTGATGGAGGTCTTTCCATCATGCTGGCTGTAGGTGGTGCATTGGGCGCCCGCAAAGCTTTTGGCCGCAAGAAGTCCGCTTAATTTTTATGAAGGGGTTCCCAATAGGGGACCCCTTTTTTTATTTCAGAAATCTCATGTTCAAAATTTTAAATCAACACAAAGACAAAATCCAAATGCTGGCCATGGCGGTTGCGCTATATGGCTTGTGGCATTTTGGATACGAGCAGTACCTGGCCTTAGACAAAGGTGAAACAGGGTTAGACTGGAAAATCAACAGGGTTTTAGGACATGAAACCGCCCTTTGGTTTTCGTTATTTGGGTACAAAGCAGAGGTTATGGCTTATCAGATTTATCCGCATCTGGTTTTTCTCGACAAGCTTCCCATCATTTCCATTGATACCCCCTGCAATGCCCTGCCAATGATGTACCTGTTTGGTTCATTCATTCTGGTTTACCCGGGCGATTGGAAACGGAAGGCCGTTTTCCTGGTTTTCGGGGTTTTGTTTATCCATGTTTTAAACATGATCCGGATAATCATCCTCTCTTACATTTCCATCTATTCCCCGGACTATTTCCACTTTAACCATAAGTATCTGTTCCAGATCATCGTGTATGGGGTGACAGTTACACTTTGGTTTTACTGGGTTTTGTATGGGTATGATCCAAAAACCAGCTGGATTCAGGGAATCCGTGAATTTGTCTCTT
>JBIPNA010000435.1:0-2912 GCA_044375665.1 Catalimonadaceae bacterium | reverse complement strand
CTTTGACTGAACGGTTTTGTTTGGGAGCCGTTCTCCTTCAAGGCTTGCCCAGGGGCCTGTGAAAATCAACCACAGGAAACCACGTCCTGATTTGCCCCCCAAGCCAGCCACGGGTGACAAAATATTTCACCTGAACCGGAGCTGAGGCCAGGTTGGGCCATGGAAATGTCATTTTAGGTTTATCTTCGCGGCTCACATTAAAAAGAAAATTACCCTCTTTTCATGAGTTATATCGAACAAATTGTAGGCCGCCAGATATTTGATTCCCGCGGCAATCCTACCGTTGAGGTAGATGTTTACACAGAAAACGGCTTCCTGGGCCGGGCTGCTGTTCCTTCTGGTGCTTCTACCGGAACCCACGAAGCGGTAGAACTTAGGGATGGCGACAAAGACAGGTACATGGGAAAATCTGTCATCAAAGCTGTTGATCACGTCAATACGGTTCTGGCAGATGCCCTCGAAGGATTGGATGTGTTTGATCAGCAAGGCATCGATGCCTATATGATCGAGCTTGACGGAACCGAAAACAAAGGAAAACTGGGTGCCAATGCCATTCTGGGTGTATCACTGGCGGTGGCCAAAGCGGCAGCCCAGGAGGCAGATCTTCCTTTATACCGTTACATTGGTGGCGTACATGCACATACATTGCCTGTACCGATGATGAACATCCTGAACGGTGGAAGTCATGCCGACAATTCCATCGATTTCCAGGAGTTTATGATCATGCCTGTCGGGGCAGAATCGTTTTCCGAAGCCATGCGTTGGGGATCTGAAATTTTCCACCATCTGAAAAATGTATTGAAGAAAAGTGGCCATTCGACCAATGTTGGGGATGAAGGGGGTTTTGCGCCAAATCTGAAATCCAATGTTGAAGCGATAGAAGTGGTCCTTCAAGCCATTGAAAGTGCTGGCTACAAGCCGGGAGATCAGGTTATGATTGCAATGGATGCCGCTGCATCTGAGTTTTATGATCCTGCCACGAAGACCTACCACTTCAAAAAATCGACAGGCGACAAGTTGACCAGCAATGAAATGGCGGCATACTGGGCGGATTGGGCATCGAAATACCCGATTGCCAGTATCGAAGACGGTATGGCTGAAGACGATTGGGCTGGCTGGGCAGAACTGACCCGCCTGGCAGGCTCGAAGATCCAGCTGGTGGGTGACGATTTGTTTGTGACGAATGTAAAGAGACTTCAGCAAGGAATTGATCAGAACATTGCCAATGCCATCCTGGTGAAGGTGAATCAGATTGGCTCACTTTCAGAGACCATTTCTGCCGTAGAACTGGCCCATAGGAACAAATACAGAAGCATCATGAGCCACCGCAGCGGGGAAACGGAAGATGTGACCATCGCCGACCTGGCTGTGGCCCTCAATACCGGCCAGATTAAAACCGGCTCAGCTTCAAGAACCGACAGGATTGCCAAATACAACCAATTGCTCCGGATTGAAGAGGAATTGGGTTCACTGGCCTACTACCCGGGTAAAAAATTCTAAACCGGATTGTCCAACAAACAAAAAAGAAGGAACGACACAGTTCCTTCTTTTTTTTGGGGGGTAATATCCCCATTGATCAGAATCTGTAGGTAAGGCCGCTGGAAAAATTGGTTCCCTGTCTGGACCCTGCATTGAATTGGTTTGAAAGGGTAAACCGACGATGGGAAATGGAGACACCTCCGGAAAAAAACAGGGCAAAGATCCGATCCCGGTTGAAGGAAATACCGTTGGCCCCAAAGAGTCCGAACCGGAAATTCTTAAAATCGAAATCAAGTTCCGAGGTTAGGGCAAGATGATGGAAAAACAAATGTTTATTGAGGTTTTCAAACCCCGGAGCAGAATCCTGGCGGGATCTGAATCTGAAAAACGAACCGTCTTCGAAAGTCGTGGTGGCCCGTATTCCGAGGATCCTCCATTGAATTAATTTGAAAATTCGGGACCGGTTCTTGTCAAAAACCAGGTTGGGAGCCATTTCAAGGGTTATGTTGCCTCCATAAAAAGAATAGTTGCCAGGCGCCTGTTCCCAGAATCTCACCTGGTACCGACCCTGATAAAGGCCACCCCCTGCTGCAAAAGCAAAGTGCTTTCGCGAAACCCCATAGTGGTAAAAAACCTCCCCAAACGATGACCTTTCCCCGTCATAATAACCGTTACCTTCATTAAAATAAAAAGATCCTCCCACATAATGGCCACTTTTTAAAGAATCTTCGTAGCCAGGCTTTGAAAGGAAACGACTTGCAGAACCCATGTTTCCTGCCCCATACCGGGCAACACAAGAGTAAAGAAAGAAGACAGGGATAACCGGGAAAAAGTGGATTAGGGCAAGTTTGGGCATAAAATTTTAGATTTTGGCATTACAAAGGGAAATGCAAGAATAATTAAGCCTTTAAAAAAAACAAATACCTGTTGCAACCCATCCCATAGAAGCCCAATTTTAACCGATGGTATTGCCAACTTCCTTTTTCAACCGCGATGCTTTGGATCTTGCACCCGATTTGCTGGGGAAAATGCTGTTGCATAAAGTACCCGACGGTTTACGCTCTGGGCTGATTGTGGAAACAGAAGCTTATCGGGGAAGGGACGACCGGGCCTGCCATGCCTTTGGATATAAAAAGACAAACCGTACGGCACCTCTTTTTGGCCCGCCCGGCCATGCTTATGTGTATTTGTGTTATGGGATTCATGCGCTGTTTAATGTGGTTGCCAACATAGAAGGAGAACCCGAAGGTGTATTGATCAGGGCATTGTTTCCGGAAGAGGGCGTTGAAACCATGGGTGCACTCCGGCCCGGGATAAAACATGAACGGTTGGCCTCCGGCCCGGGCTCCCTGACCAGGGTGCTTGGGATTGGAACGGCCCAGACAGGAAAAGAACTGTGCCCCGAAAATCATCTCTGGATTGAGGATGGGTTA
>JBIPNA010000094.1:0-11156 GCA_044375665.1 Catalimonadaceae bacterium | reverse complement strand
ATCGCCTTCAATTCCCTGATTACTTCCTTGTTGTACTCCTTGTCAATATCCGTAATTACATACCCAATATGGGCGTTTGTCTTGAGATACTGCCCCATGATGTTGATGTTGTGGTTGGCCAGAATCTGGTTGATCCGGGCCAGAATCCCCGGAACATTGGCATGGCAATGGATCAGCCGGTGGGCATTGGCCAATTCAGGAAGCTGTATCTCAGGGAAGTTAACACTCATATAAGTACTGCCTGTGTTGATGTACTCCATCATCTTGTTCGGAACATAATCTGCAATGTTGAACTGTGCTTCTTCGGTACTTCCGCCAATATGTGGCGAAAGCAACACATTGGGCAAGCCCTGAAGTTCCGATACAAATGGATCATGGTTGGTTTTGGGCTCCTCCGGGAATACATCCAGGCCAGCGCCTCTTACTTTCCCTGATTTTATGGCCGCAGCCAATGCTTGTATGTCCACCAAATGACCCCGGGCCAGATTGAGAAAAATAACCCCATCCTTCATGCGGGCAAATTGCTTCTCCCCAATCAGATTGGCATTCGATTTCCGGCCATCTGCATGGATGGTGATGATATCACAGGTTTCCAGCAACTGATTCAGGCTATGGCATTTCTGGGCATTTCCCAAAGCCAGCTTGTCCACAGTATCGTAAAAAAACACCTGCATACCAAGCGCCTCTGCAATCACCGAAAGCTGGGTGCCTATGTTGCCATACCCAATAATGCCCAGCTTTTTACCGCGCACTTCATAGCTTTGCTTTGCAGATTTATCCCATTTTCCGCCATGCATCTGGTTGCTCTTTTCCACAATCCGACGCGTTAACAAAATCATTTCGCCTACAGCCAATTCTACCACAGACCTCGTATTGGAATAGGGGGCATTGAAAACCGCAATTCCATTTTTAAGGCAGGTTTCAAGATCAATCTGATTGGTGCCAATACAAAAGGCCCCGACACTAATCAGTTTATTGGCGTGCTCCAATACCCTGGCTGTGAGCATGGTCTTCGATCGGATGCCCAGAATCGACACATTTTTGATCTTTTCGCAAAGCTCATTTTCATCCAGTCCACCAGCAATCGACTCTACCTGGTATCCTTCTGCCCGAAACAACTCAACTGCGTGTGGATGAACGTTTTCCAGTAACAATACCGAAATCCGGCTTTTTGGATAGCTCACATTCATGGGTAGTCGGTTGTCGTATAAAAATTCATCTAAAGTAGCCGAGGTGTGGTCTGCGTTTGAAACCACAGATTCCCGCTCTACATTTTCGGTAAAAGCAAAAAACTTATTGGCCAGACCAGCCTCTTTGATTTCATAGTCGGTATATCCATCGCCCAAAACATATACCTCACCGGGTAGCTGCAATTCCTTGAGAAGCTTCACTTTGCCCTTGTCCTGACTCAGAAAATTGGTTTCATCGAAACCCACAATCCTATCCTGATCATCAAACAGGAAGGTATTGGCAAATACGTTTTTCTCCTCAATGCCAAAATCGGCCACTATAGGAACAATAAATTCCTTAAAACCGGAAGAAACGATGTAAACCTGCTCAGAAAAGGTCTCAAAAAAAGTCCTGTTGCGTAAAAATGAATCTGAAATCTTTCCCTTCAACACCACAACCAACTTTTCCAGATCTTGCCTGCTGGCACCCAGGAGGGAAACCCGTATCCGAAGCGATTCGGCAAAAGACAAATCTCCATCCATCGCTTTCTTGGTCGTTTTCCGAATGGTCTCCAGAACGGAGTCTGCTTCAGGCCGACCGGCCAGAGAGATTTTTACCAGTTCATCCAGGGCTTCAACCTGGGTAAACGTGCTGTCGAAATCTATGATGAAGTATTTGCTGTGGTCTTTTAAAGCTTGGTCCTGAAACATGCGAAGGCTATTCAAAATCAATTCGTTGGCCAAATAAAGGCGGCCGAATTCTGAACTTGTAAAACTATGGTAAGGAATTTCCTCCTGCAAGGAAAGATTCCCTGCTCATCCCTTACGAATCAACAAATCGTACAAAAAGCCTGGCTTTCTTAAAAGCTTCCCTGGCTCACGGGCATACATCAATTCGCGAAGCAATCCATTGGTCCGGGGACGGGCAGCCAGGTGATCCAGAAAATTCAAAACCCAGTTTTTGAAAAAAGGCCTGTGCAATAATGGAAACACCATCTTGCCTGCCGCAGGGTTCAACCTGATTTTGGCATACAGGGCTTTTTCGTAAGGCGCCAGATCTATGGCTGAAAAACGCCCCCGCTCCAAAGCTGCCGCTGCATGCTGGCCAGCCATCTGCCCACTAATAAAAGCCTGCGGTATTCCATTGCCGGAAAAGAATTCAATCAACCCCGCCGAATCCCCTGCCACGAGAAATCCATCCCCATACACCTGATGGCGGCGGAGACCCAGGTACAACATCGATCCTTCAAAATTTCCCACACGTTCCGCATGGGCAAACCGGTCTTTCAATTCAGGATGCCTGGCAGTAAATGCCTGAAAAGCATCCCGCAACGAAATCGATTCGGCCGAAACATGCCGCAAAGACAAAACCAGGTTCACATTGCAGGTTTGGTCGGGAAGCGGAGTAATATACAAACCTCCAGGCATGATTCCGTCCTCCAGAAACAAGCCCGTTTCCTTCATGGGCCAATCCAGATTGCGGAAATGACCCCTGATGCCAATGGCACAATCCTCTTTGGGAAGTGAAATCTGTAAAAGGCGGAGGAAATTGGGGCTCGATCCCGTGGCCACCACCAGCATTGGCGTTTCTATTCTGAGACCCGACTCCGACCGAAGGTGGAAAATGCCATCCTTCCTTTCCACTTCTACCACACGACAACCCGTTTCAAGTCGGGCGAAACCAGTGGACTGAATCTTTTTAGACAAAAGCAGATCAAGATCCCATCTGGAGACGGAATAACAGCTCGGTATCCCTTCCCGGCCATCCAAAGGCAGAAAATCTATGGTAATGGGTTTGCCATTGGGCGGAAAAGTATGGGTTTGCCAAATTGGATTGACCTGCCCGGCCGCCTTAAGCGCCTCGAGCAAATCCGGATCCAGCCGGTTCATGGCCCGTATGGCAGGAGATGTCAATATATCGCCGCAAGGTTTGTGGCGGGGAAAATGGTCGGCCTCTACCACCAGGTGGGCAATCCCCTTTTGGCTCAGTGTCAGACTGGCGGCGGCGCCAGCCGGACCAGCGCCTACAATACAAACCTGGGGGCGAAGGACAGCCTCAGACATACCAGACTACAAAAAGTTCAGTCCCTGTTCTTTTATTTTCTCCAGGTCATCTTTCATCTGAACCACCAGTTTTTGAATGCCCGCATGGTTTGCCTTTGATCCGATGGTGTTGATTTCACGCCCGATTTCCTGAGCGATAAACCCGAGTTTTCGACCTGCATTTGGTTCATGATGCAGCACATTCAGAAAATGATCCAGGTGCGAAACCAACCTGGTTTTCTCTTCCGAAATATCCATTTTCTCCAGATAAAAAATCATCTCCTGTTCGAATCGGTTCGGATCAAATCCTGCATCTGAGCGGATGGAGGTGAGCTTTTCTTCAATCCTTTGACGTACCGTCTGAGCACGTTCCGGATCGAGGGCCACCACTTCATCCAGCAAAATCCGGATGTTGGAAAGGTACCCAACCACCTTCTCCGAAAGCATTCCGCCTTCTGTCAAACGAAAGGCATCGCAGGCCAGGAGCGCACTTTCGCATGCCTTTAATGTCAGATTCCACTCGTGCTCACGGTTTTCCCGGCCATTCGCAGGGGCAAGTACCTCGGGCAAACGGAGTACAGATTGTAAAATGGAAGAAGGATCGATCTCAACAGGAAATTTAACCGATTCAGCATGAATTTTACCGAAATGAAAATGCAGCAGATCGGCATTCAGTTGTGAGGCCGCTGCTGCTTTGCTGGCGTATTCCAACTCCACATTCAAAAGCACTTTGCCGCGGTCCAGGTGGCGGGCTACCAGGTTGCGTAACTCAAACTCCTTGTCCTGCAGTTGCCTGGGCAGCCGTACATGAAGGTCAAGCGTCTTGGAATTCAGCGATTTAACCTCGGCTCGCACCACCAGGCTCTCGTCTTCGGCTGTGCTGGCACCAAAGCCAGTCATAGATTTGATCATAGGGTCCTAAAAATTGGGCCGAAGGTACACCAAAATCCCGCAGCCACAGCCGGCAGGCACATGGTCTGGCCACCTGAGGTAGTTTTGCCTGTTGATCAGGGCGTTCCGGCTCCTTTCGTCGCCGTCGGGTGCTACGCTTGTAATCCTCGGCCTCCTCCGTCGGCCTGTGGGTTACCGCTGCGCCCCCTAACGCAAGGCCAACCTAAATGTCCCTGACCTTCGCAACCAACCGTGACCAGGCCCCGGCAATAATCCCTGGCTTACCTCCTGGTCCGGATAGGCAAAGGCTATGCAAAACCCGCATGGCCAGCCAACCCCGGCCCGGCCCGGGATTTCGGGCTAAAACATTCCCAACCACTGAAAAAATATAACCGGGATGGAACGGGGGTATTGATTTTCGCAAGGAATCTTCACCGGATATTTGGCAAACTACCTTCCAAATTTGTTGCTTTGCGTCATTATGTCTCATGCCTCTATCGACACCATACAGCAAGAAATCGTGGAGGAGTTTGAGTTGTTTGACGACTGGACCGACAGGTACGAATACCTCATAGATCTGGGCAAAAAACTGCCTCCCCTCGCTTCCGAATTAAAAACAGAGGACCACATCATCAAGGGCTGTCAATCGCAGGTCTGGTTGGTACCAAGACTGGAAGACAACCGGCTTTATTTTGAGGGCGACAGCGATGCAATTATTGTAAAAGGCCTCGTAGCGTTGCTTATCCGGGTTTTTTCTGGACAGGAACTCAAAGCCATAGAAACCGCAAACCTCTTTTTCATCGATCAGATTGGCATGACCCGCCACCTGGCACAGACCCGGTCCAACGGCCTCCTCTCGATGGTAAAACAAATTAAGTTTTATGCCCTGGCCTACCAGGTAAAATCACCTTCTACCTCATCTTAATTTAACCGGAACCATGCTAAGAAATTCCCAGCGCCCAGATGCGGTCCTTTTGCTTGCCGACGGAACCGTTTTTACCGGGAAGGCCCTGGGAAAACGCGGCACAGCTGGTGGTGAACTTTGTTTCAATACAGGCATGACCGGTTACCAGGAAATCTACACCGATCCTTCTTACTTTGGTCAGATCATTATCCATACCATGCCCCACATAGGCAATTATGGGGTGAAGAAAGAAGAAGTAGAGTCCGATGCCGTTAAAATTTCCGGTATGGTTTGCCATGCGTTTTCAATGGTTTCTTCGCGACAGGGTGCCGACGATACCCTGGACAACTACCTTTCAGAAAACGGGATTCCGGGCATTACGGGCATCGATACCCGGATGCTGGTTCGCCATATCCGGCACAAAGGTGCCATGAATGCCATTCTTTCAACCGAAACCACCGATCTGGCTGGTCTGCAGGCACTTCTCGACCAGATTCCACCCATGGAATCGCTGGAACTGGCCTCGAAAGTAATGACGCCTAAGCCATACCGGTTTGGTTTGGAAGGTGGTAAAAAGGTTGTGGTCCTTGATTTTGGGGTGAAACAAAGCATGATCCGCCATTTGGGAAATCTGGAGGTAGATGGCCTGGTTTTACCCGGGAATTCAGATTTTCAGGATATCCTCGATTTTGAGCCCGATGGTTTGTTTGTTTCCAACGGGCCAGGCGATCCGGCCAGCATGAACGATGCCGTCGGAAAAATCCAGTCCTGGCTGAAAACCGGGAAGCCCATTTTTGGCATTTGTCTTGGCCATCAGCTGCTGGCCCGGGCTTTTGGCCTGCCTACCTACAAAATGAAAAATGGCCACCGGGGCCTGAATCATCCCGTACGCAACTGTCTCACAGGCCGAAACGAAATAACCAGTCAGAACCACGGCTTTGCCGTGTCTGAAGCAGAACTGGTGCAGCACCCGGACCTTTTGCTCAGCCACATCAACCTGAACGACAATACAGTAGAAGGGCTAAGGCTTAAAAATGGAAGGGGATTTTCGGTCCAATACCATCCCGAATCGAGCCCGGGTCCCCACGACTCCAGGTATTTGTTTGAGGACTTTCGTAAACTTCTGCAAGGTCAAACCCTCAGCACCTGACAATCTGAATAATGAGGTCTTTGAAGATGTCTTCATCCTGGCGGGAACCAGCTTCAAGGCCCCGGGTATAGCCATCGGCCAGCCTGATTTGATGGAGAATATGGAGCAGTTGCTCCTGCGAAAACCTGGTTTTGGCAGAGCGGTAATCTTTGACGAAAAATGGATTGACACCGAGCAAAACGGCCAGGTCTTTATCGGCCATTTTGTCGTTGAGGTGCGTTTGGAGAACCTTGGTAAAATACCCAAACAAAATGGTTAAAACCTGAATAATGGGGCCCGCCTTGGGGTTTGAAACAAAGTAATTGGCAATCTGCATCGATCTGGCCAGGTTTCTGGAAGCCAGCGCTGCCTGAAACTCAAAGACATTAAATTCTTTGCTGATGCCTATCTTTTCATGAATCAGTTCCCTGGTTAGTTCGGCGCCTTCGGGCAGACTAATCCGGATTTTCTCCAGCTCGTTGGCAATGCGTCCCAGGTCATTGCCCAGATGGTCGGCCAGCATTTGCACGGCTTGTCCTCCGGCTGGCATCCTGATCGATTTAAGGTATCCTGTTATCCACTCATTGAGCTTGTAATCGGCTACTGGTTCAGAATTGCAGAGGATGGCCTTTTTGTCCAGGATTTTGGCCAGATCTTTTCGGCCATCCAGCTTTTTGTATTTGTGGGCAAAAACCAGAATGGTGCTGGGGACAGGCTGGGCGGCATATTTGGCCAGGAGATCCTGAGCATCTTGTTTGCCGAGGTCTGAAAGCTCCTGAGCCTCTTTCACAATGACCACCTTTCTTTGGGCCATCATGGGGAAACTACGTGCCTGGGCAATAACGTAGCCCATCTGGGTATCTTTCCCGTAGAGAATCTGCTGATTGAAACTTCGCTCTGAAGGCTCCAGGGCATTTTCTTCAATGTGCCTGACCACCTGATCGATAAAAAAAGGCTCGGCCCCCTGCAGAAAATACAGGGGATGCAGGATGCCTTTTTTCAGTTCATCCAGAATTTGCTGGGGCGTAGAGGGCATAAGATTAAAGTGCAAACATGGCAAAAAGAAGGAAGGGAAACGACTTTGGGACTATTCATCCTCAAAATTTACCATTGAAAACCAGGGAAGGCAAATAAGGTATTTTATCCCGGAAAATACAGCTATCAGGATGTAGCTTTGGGCTTTTGCCAACCCTTGAAAAAGATATTTGTCCTCTTTCTGGAAAGCATGCTTTTTGCTTTGGGAGCCCTGAAAGCCAACGTTTTGCGGACATTGCTTTCGCTTCTGGGCGTAACTGTGGGTATTTTTGCCATTATCGCTGTATTTACCCTGGTCGATTCGCTGGAGCTCAACATCCGCCAAAGCATGTCCTTCTTTGGAGACAAGGTAATTTATGTGCAGAAGTGGCCCTGGGTTTTCGAAAGCAGTTATCCCTGGTACCGGTATGTAAACCGGCCTGTTTCCAGTCCTGAAGACTACCGGTTTCTCGAAAAAAACCTTACCCAGGCCGAAGCGGTGGCTTTGTATGCCTCCAAAGGAGACCGGCTGGTGAAGTATGAAAACAATTCCATAGAAGGTATCAATGTGATGGGTATTACCCACTCCTACAACCAGGTAAACGATGTACGTCTGGCACAGGGTCGGTATTTTACAGCCCGTGAGATAGACGGCAATACCCGAAATGCCATTATTGGCGACGAAATGGCCAAAGCCCTGTTTCCCGAAGCCGACCCTTTGGGAAAAAGCATCCGGATCAAAGGCAAAAAATTCAATGTCATCGGGGTCATGCAGCACCAGGGCACCAATCTGGTGGGACTGCCCAGCAACGACATCACCTGTATGATTCCCTATCCGGCCTTTGGGCAATTGTACCGTATCCGCAACGGGTGGATAGAGCCGGTTCTGGCCATCAAGGGCCGGAAAGATGATCCGGGTCTGCAATGGCTGGAGGGCGAAGTCCGGGGGCTGATGCGGAGCCGCAGGGGATTAAAATCTTTTGAAGAGGACAATTTCGCTGTAAACCGACCCGAAATGATATCGAAAGCCATCACCGGGATTTTCGATGCCATCAGCATTGCGGGGGCCATTATAGGCAGCTTTTCCATCCTGGTAGGCGGGTTTGGCATAGCCAACATCATGTTTGTTTCGGTGAAAGAGCGCACCAACCTGATCGGGATCCAGAAGTCGCTGGGGGCACGCAACTCTTTCATTTTAAATCAGTTCCTTTTTGAAGCTGTATTTTTAAGTTTGATCGGAGGCATCGCCGGTTTGCTGCTGGTTTCGCTGCTTACTTTTATTCCCGCCGATATGTTCGACATTGTGATCACCTCAAAAAATGTTGCCACCGGCCTGTTGCTGAGCATCGGCATCGGGTTGATTTCAGGACTGGCCCCGGCCATGCATGCAGCGGGCCTCAATCCGGTAGAGGCCATACGAAGCAAATAGAAGCAGTCGGTTGGGGCTTTCCGGCCTTCGCCGGGCCGGGTTACTCCTTCAGGAACCTGAGCCTGGTACCTGTCGCAACCAACTCCAGCATATACAATCCTGGCTTGAGTTTTTTCAGGTTCCGGTCGCCAGGATACATGCCATGGGCTACTTCCCTGCCTTCGGCATTGAGGATGCGGTATCGGCTTCCTGCCTGTACCTGGCTTAGTTCAAATCGATCATGTACCGGGTTTGGCACCAGGCGGATTTGCGCCATTCCTTGCATTGGCTGCACACCCACGCAGGGTTCGAAAATAATCTGGATGGTATCGCGGAAGGTGCATCCGTTCTGGGTGGTAACCTGCACCCAGTAGTTGCCGCTTACCAGAAATCGCTGGAAGGGACCTGCATTTCCATTGTACCAGAGAATGTTTGCAAAGCCGGTTGGAGAAGCATAGTCCAGGGTGTCGCCTACGCAAACGGTGCTGTCTTCTGGTAACACATCAGGTCTTTCTTCCCGGAACAGACGAACGGTATCGGTCGAAACGCAGGTTCCGTTTGTCACCTTCCACTCTAAGAAAGATGGAACAAGGCTCAGGTTTTGCACCACTGAAGTGGCTGATGTCGGATTTTGCACGGTGGCAGGACCCGAAAGGACGGTCCAGAGTCCGCTGCCCGTTCCAGGTGCGGAGCCTTGCAGAACAGCGGCTACTGCACAAAATATCCGGTCGGGCCCTGCATTGGCCACCACCGGATTGGAAAGGTTTAAGGTATATTCCTCGATCTCACCTGCAGCATACGGGCCAGCAAAACAGGCAGTTGTGGAAGGGGTTGCGTTGCCGGCGTCGACCACCATGACCCTCAAACGCACCGAGTTGGCTGAAGCATTGTCCGGAACCTGAACCATCTGGCTGAGTGTTCCAGATCCGGTATTCGGAGCTACGATGAGCTCATTGGCATCGGCGAAGTCGCCATCGTTGTTAAAATCGGCCCATACCACCCGGGTGCGGGGACTTCCTTCGGGTTGGTGGGTGATTTTCATTTCATACGACTGGCCTTTGCACAAGGCAATCGGGGATGCGGTGAAATTTTCGTAGCCGCCGTTCAGCCAGGAAGGGCTGCTGGTATTGGAAGAGCCATTCCAGGTGAACACCGAAATATACGTCCCGCTGCTGGCGGCTACCGGATTCGTAAGTGGCGTGGCACAACGCACAAACACCGAAACAGGCTGGGTACTGGCCGAAATACATCCGGGTGCTGTCACTACCGCCCTGTATTGATAATTCTGGGAGGTTGCGGTTTGAAGGGTAAACGTATCGGGTAAAACCGCATTGGCCGCACCGATGTTGGTATAATTGCCCCCACCGTTCGACGATATCTGCCACTGCACCGAAGCACCCGCCGATTGTCCGCTCAGGTTCAATACCACCCGTCCGTTGGCCGCCGAATTGGTGGTGTTGGTCGAGGCGGTTCCGGAGGTAGTATTGCAGATCGTGGCATTGCGGATGCAGATGGTAAAGTCGCCCCAGGACGTGGTCTGGGCATGGCTGTACACCCGGAAGGTATAGGTAGCGCCAATGCTCATATTGGTTACAATGAGCCGTTCGCCTTGTCCGGCCAGGCTGTCGTCTTTGCAGCCCCGGTCGGTAAGAAAGCCGCAAGTTCCCGTATACAATTGAAGCACCGGATCCATTCCACCCACGGCGTCGATGTAAATTTCCATCGTGGTAGATGTGGAAACAAAACGGTACCATACTTCATTGGCAGCGGTCGAGGTTCTTCCGTTGCAGTTGATGGGCGCATTGGCCTGGGTGGCACCAAAGCTGCTGGTGAGTACAGGCGAACATTGGTTGGTTCCGCTTTGCAGCAAAACAGCGCCGGAGCAATTGTCGTTGGCAGGGGCGTTGGCCCTGCTCACACATAAAGAAAATCCGCCTGTACCGCTACCGGTTCCGGCATGGTAAATCCGAATGAAGTAGATGTCGTCGTTGTTGGGGAAACTAAGCAAAGTATCTTCCTGAACACCAGCGCCTACCCGATTTACGCAGGCCAACTGGGTAAGGGTATTGCAATCGCCTCTGAAAATCTCAAAAGCGCCATCGAAACCCGGATCACAGCCCAGTCGGATGGCTAAGTTCATGGCTCCGATTGGATCGAATTTATACCAGACGTCGTCGTCCGCATTGCCTTTGCATGAGGCCAATCCTGGGGTTGGGGTAGATTGCTGGGTATTGCCTGTGGTTGCATTTTGGGGTGAACAGGCCGTGTAAAGGGTGAGCTGCTTCGCATTTTCGCAGGCATCATACAGCACGGCAGGATCGCCCTTCCGCAGGCAAATGTTGAAACTTCCCACTGTGCCATTAAAGCCATACACCCGAACATATACATTGTTTCCGCCAATGCCCAGAGTAGAGCGTTTTTCTGTGCCACCAGGCCCAAAGGCATTGGCACACGATTCCTGGTCAATCTGAACACAGTTCACAAACATACTGTAGGTTTCAATGACCGGATCGAAATCGCCGATGGGTTCAACAATGATGGTATCGGGGTCGAACGTGTATGGGAATTTGAACCATACATCTGCTGCCGACGATGACA
>JBIPNA010000434.1:0-2926 GCA_044375665.1 Catalimonadaceae bacterium | reverse complement strand
TTGGTTCCGGAAGCCAGAATGGTGCGGCTTGCTTTGGAATCCAGATTGAAAACCTTCAAAGCAGTGCGTTCTTCATAATAGGCGATTTCTTTCCCGTTGGGCGCATAGGCGGGCTGAAACTCATCGGCCGGTGTGGCCACCAGTGCTTCTTCTTTTAACAATGTCGATAAGTAAAAATAGGCCTCTTCTTTGCGGGCCCGGGTGGTCTGGAAAATGTCCCAGCTGCCATTTCGCTCTGCAGCATACAACAAGGCATTGCCATCTGGTGAAAAGGATATGGATCTCTCCTGTTCAGGCGTGTTGGTGATGCGTTTGGTCATCCCGCCGTCTACAGCCGATACAAACACTTCGCCACGCACGATGAAGGCCACTTCTTTCCCATTGGGTGAAACGGCCATTTCGTTCACACCGCCCTGGATGGGCACATTTTTATAGGGAAGGTTCCGCGAATCGGTCGAAATGGTAATGCTCAGTTTTTTGGGTGCCTCTCCCTCGCGGACGGTATGGATATCTCCGTTGTAACTGAAACAAAGCAGCCCGTTTTTCGAAGCTGTTAAATTCCGGACAGGGTGGTCGGCCAATTGGGTAATGGCTTGTGGGGAACCGGGATTGTCGAGGTTTAACTTGTAGATATTGAACGAATTGGGTTGCTCCGAGAGGTAGTAGATTTCTTTTTCGTTTTTGAAAACAGGGTTTCGGTCTTCGCCTTTAAAGGTGGTGATTTTGCTGTATTTTTTGGAGGCCAGGTCGTAGGTCCAAAGGTCGCGGGCTATGCTTGAGGTTTGGTGTTTGCGCCAGGGATCTTCGTATCCTTTGTTGTCCTGGTAGGCAATTTTTGTTCCTGAGGGAGCATACTGGGCCATTTCACCCGAGGCGGCAGTAATGAGTTTCGGGTTGCCCCCGGCGATGGAAACGGAATAAATTTCCCCCAGCATTTTGATGGGAAACTGCACAGAAGTGTGTGGATCCTGCCGACCCGATTGAAACAGAACGGACTTTCCGTCGGGTGAAAATCCGGTCGGGACGTCCCAGGAGGAAGCCTGGGTAAGTCGTTTGGCTTCTCCACCTCCGGAAGGGATCAGGAAGACATCAAAGTTCCCAAATTTATCGGAAGCAAAGGCCACCGATTTACCGTCAGGGCTCCAAACCGGTGCCGTTTCGTGGCCTTCGTGCAAGGTAAGCGGAACAGCATTTCCACCCTGGGCAGGCACTTTGTAAAGGTCTCCCATGTAGGTAAATACGATGGAATTTCCATCCGGTGAAATGGCCGGATTCCTCAGCCAGGTCGGCTGGGCAAAAAGGTTTGCGCCTGCGAAAAGCAAGCCAAAAAACAAGAAGACTTTTTTCATTTGGTGACCGACAATTGAAAATCGGACCGGCAAAATACACAGGTGTATTATAAAGCGAGGTTTTTTTATGAAACAGGTTTATTCCCTGTATGGGCGGTGATTTAAAGGTTAGAGATCCGACTTTGGCAGATGGATTTGTTTTTGTTCAAACTGCCATGAAAGTCCGGTTTTGGGCGGCTGGTCTGGCTGTGCGGGGCTGCGCTGTCGCTGCGGTACCGGGCCTTTTTCCCTGGCTGGTCCCGCCCGCAAGGCCCGGCACTAAACCCCTTCCATCCAGGCCGCAGACGCAGTTTTAGAAGGGAAAGTGTTTTTTTGAAAGGTCCTGATCTGTAGGGCTTCCTTATTGGATCTGTACTGGTTTTACACCAAAACCATGTGCGTGAAGCCAATACAGTCCGGGAGCCAGATCCCCGATCCGGACCCAGCCTGATTCCGGATTTCCTTCCCAAACCAACCGGCCCAATCCATCCCGAAGTTCTACTTTCGAATGAAGGATTTCTCCCTGAGCCCGGATCTGGAACTGGCCTGAATTTGGGTTTGGAAAAACCTGCAGGTCTCCTTTTTCCAGGACTTTAAGGTCTGAAAGGCCGGTTTGCAGGCAAAGCGAATCCTGGGTGTCTGGCAATTGAATCCTTACCTGACCTGAGGCGGAACAAAAATCGTTGGTAGAGGTTACGAACAATGTGTCTTGCCCGGAATTCCCTGTTGGATAGTAATTGGGTCCGGAAATTAGACCCGAACCGCTCCAAAGGTTTTGCCACTGGCCGTATGGAAGGCCTGTCCAGGGTTGATTGGCACAGAAAAACGTATCCAGCACCGCCGGAATCTGAGGTTTTATCCGGATCCGGAACAAAAACTGGGTATCGGCCAGGCAATTGGAGAAATTAAAGCTGCCATAGGAAGCCCGCATCCGGATCCAGACGGAATCGTTGGCCAGCGGAGGGGTGAATTTTTTGGTGAACTGGTTGACATTCGGTCCGGTCCAGACGGCGTTGGTGAAATTGCAAACCAGGGAAACAGGAGGGGAGGGGACACAAATTTCATTCGGAGTGGAAAGGATGGGAATCCTTTTTGGAATGATCGGAAAACTGACCGTTCTGAAGGGTCCGGTGCAGGTGGCATTTTGTCTTGCCACCTGATAGGTTTTTCCGGGAACCGGCTGAAGGGTGTCTCCGAAAAATACACTGGAATCGGTGGTCCACCGGGTGTTGGTGCCCAAAAGTGGTTGGAGGTAAAAGGATGTTGGACCGGGCGAAACCAGGCCTTCACAGAATTCTCTCGGACCGCTGGTAAAAACAGTTGGAATTTCAGGGGATTTCCGCACCCGGAATGTCAGGCCGGGATAGGAGATCACGGAATCGATGGGCAACAGCCGCAGCTGGTATGCATAATCTCCTTCCGGTAAGGTAGAAGAAACATACAAGGTGTTGTAGGGTCGGAAATTAAAATAGCCAGCAACTGTCGGCTGGCTGAAGTTGCCATTCAGGTCGCTGATTTCAAGTTTTAACGAATGGATATGGGAAAAGTCAGTTTGCCGATTTTTCAGAAAAATCCGGTTTGAAGAACCAGTACAGAAA
>JBIPNA010000433.1:0-2930 GCA_044375665.1 Catalimonadaceae bacterium | reverse complement strand
CATCAGCGGATCATAAAAAATGGGGATTTCGTCTCCCTGCCCATAGCCTGAATCCAGCCGAATGCCAGGACCCTGAGGGGCCTCAAAATGAGATATTGTGCCCACGTCAGGGGAGAAATTGTTGGAAGGATCTTCCGCACAAACCCGGATTTCAATGGCGTGTCCCCTCATTTGAACAGAGGAGACATGAGACCCGAGGACTTCACCCTGAGCAACACGAATCTGCTCTTTGACCAAATCTAAGCCAGTGATGAGCTCCGTAACAGGATGTTCCACCTGCAGGCGGGTATTCATTTCCAGAAAATAATACTGAAGCTGTTCATCCATGATAAACTCAACAGTCCCGGTACTGAAGTATCCACAGGTTTTTGCCAGATTGACGGCATCGTTTCCCATAGCTTTCCGCACTTCAGGTGTGAGAATACCTGATGGGGCTTCTTCAACTACTTTTTGATGCCTTCTTTGGATAGAACAATCCCGCTCAAATAAGGAATAGACATTTCCATGCTGATCTCCGATAATCTGAATTTCTATGTGTTTCGGATTTTGAACATATCGCTCAATAAATACAGTTGAATCTCCAAAGGCAGAAGCTGCCTCATTCATCGCCAATTGCATTTCGTTTTCCAGCTCTTCCACACGGTTAACGACCCGCATTCCTTTTCCACCACCACCGGCTGAAGCCTTTATTAACAAAGGAAAACCAGTTTCTTTACTTACTTCAATGGCTTCTTCTACAGAAGTAATGGCTGCAACCGAGCCTGGGACAAGCGGAACTCCACTCTTCCTGGCAGTTTCTTTGGCCCTGAGCTTATCACCCATCGAAATGATGGATTCTGGCGAAGGTCCGACAAATATTAAACCAGCATCTCTTACTGCCTGGGCAAATGCTGCGTTTTCAGAAAGGAAACCATACCCCGGATGAATGGCATCGGCACCTGCTTTTAGTGCTGTTTCTATAATGACATCTCCCCTTAGATAAGAAGCAGAAGATGCAGCTTCTCCTATCCACCAGGCCTCATCAGCTTCCAGGACATGACGGGAAACTTTATCTGCAGATGAATAGACTGCAATCGTCCTGATTCCCATTTCTGAAGCGGAGCGCATTACCCTGATGGCAATTTCGCCACGATTTGCAACCAATAAGGAAGAAATTTTCACAATAAAATAAATTAAAGGTCTGTTTTTTAACGACTTAACCTAAGCCGAAACCGTTTTTATCAAACCCGCTCCGGGCTTGCAAAAAAGGAAAATTTCGGAAGAAATACGGAAGGAACTTGGATTGGCCGGGGCCGGATAAAACATTAGTTTTGCAGCAAAATTTGTAGCAACTAAATCTCAATAATCAGTGGATCTTTTCGAAAAGCTTCTTAAGGACCGGGGACCTCTCGGAAAACACTCCAAAATGGCACATGGCTATTTAACTTTTCCAAAATTGGAAGGGGAAATTGGTCCTTATATGATGTTTAAGGGGAAGCGGGTCCTCAACTGGAGTCTCAACAACTACCTGGGTCTGGCCAATCACCCTGAAGTTCGGAAAGCAGATACTGAAGCAACAGCTGCTTACGGCCTGGGTTATCCTATGGGGGCAAGAATGATGTCAGGAAACTCAGATTACCATGAACAACTTGAGGCAGAGCTTTCTGACTTTGTCGGGAAGGAGGCCACTTACTTGCTCAATTTTGGCTATCAGGGCATCATGTCTGCCATAGATGCTTTGCTTGACCGGCACGATGTTGTGGTTTATGATGCAGAATCACATGCCTGTATTCTGGACGGACTCAGAATGCATTTGGGCAAGCGGTTTGTTTATCCCCACAATGATATGGCCGGACTCACCAAACAACTTGAAAGGGCTACCCGCCTTACAGAGGAATCGGGTGGTTCTATTCTGGTCATCACCGAAGGGGTTTTTGGTATGTCGGGAAACCAGGGAAAACTTAAAGAGATTGTTGCTTTGAAAACCCAGTTTAACTTTCGGTTGCTGGTAGACGATGCCCATGGCTTTGGAACAATGGGAAAAACCGGAGCCGGAACAGGAGAAGCCCAGGGCTGCCAAGACGGAATCGATATTTATTTTTCGACTTTCGCCAAAAGCATGGCCAGTATCGGGGCCTTTATTTCCAGCGAGGAGCAGGTTATTGACTATTTGCGATACAATATGCGCTCACAGATTTTCGCCAAATCTTTGCCAATGCCACTTGTCATTGGTGCCTTAAAAAGACTGGAACTGTTGCGCACCAAGCCAGAATTAAAGGACCGGCTTTGGGATATTTGCACAAAACTACAGACTTCGCTCCGTGCCAAGGGGTTTAATATTGGCACAACCAGCTCTCCCGTAACACCAGTTATTCTGGAATGTGATGAAAATCAGGTCGCGAAACTGGCTATAGATCTGCGGGAAAACTACCATCTGTTTTGTTCACCGGTTTGTTACCCGGTTATTCCCAAAGGCCTGATTATCCTGCGTTTGATTCCAACAGCACTCCATACCGAAGATGACATTGCGCTTACTGTAAAGGCTTTGGAAGAGATCTATGTGAAGCTGAAAAACAACGAGTATATCTCGTCTGAATACGCTGTAGCATAAAAATTTCAAATCTTTTTTGGAAAGCTTAGAAAATTATGAAAAGCTTGCATCAAATAATGTTTCACCAAAAACCGTGGTTTACCCAAAACAAAAAAGCTCATGAACAGATTTGACGAATTGAAAAATCTTGTGATGTCTCTCGAAGGTGATTTCGACAAGTTTTACAACAAGAAAAATCAGGCAGCCGGAACACGCGTCCGGAAGGGCATGCAGGATTTGAAGGTTTTGGCCCAGGACATCCGTACTCAGGTTCAAAACATGAAGAACGACGCAGAGTAATCTGCATCGGTCCTGAAACATCAAGCGGCTTTACGGCCGCTTTTTTTATGCCCTCAGGTTT
>JBIPNA010000093.1:0-11202 GCA_044375665.1 Catalimonadaceae bacterium | reverse complement strand
GTAAGGCCAAGCATTGTGTTGGCCACATCAGCCCCTCCCAGATTAATTGGATGGCCATTTGTTTGCTGGCGAAGTGTAACAGTGCCTGTGACCAAGGTGCTTATGCTCGAAGTGGCTGCAATAGACATTGTATTGGCCACCAGTATTATTGACCTACTTGCCCCGGTGGTGGCTATGCTTCCAGTACCGTTTAATAATAGAGCCGGGTTTCCATCAGATACAGCGGTAATACTAACATTGCCACTACAAGATACCGAAGCATTTATAATTTGGACTCCTGGTTGAATGCCTGAAGATCCTCCGCCTGTTCCATGTATAGAAACAGTAGCACCTGGACCGGCAGATGCCATTGCCGTATTATTTACTAACACCCCAACATTGCCCGGAGAAATGCCAACGCCACCTCCAACACCCGAAATGGAAACATTTCCACCAGAAGATGTTACTGTGCTTGAACTCCCATCAATGGATATTCCATGATTTGATGAACCGGATGTAAGACCACCAGTACCATTTAAGGTTACCGTTCCGCTTCCACCTGCGCTAACAATACCCCCAGAACTAATACTGACACCAATGTTGGTTGTTGAAGAGCCAGATCCACCACCAATTCCCGTAATAATTACATTTCCACCAGATGAACTGACACCAGGCATATCTGAGGTAATCGAGACCCCAATATTATTACTTCCCGATGTGTTTCCACCTGTTCCATTTATTGTCACTGAACCCGAGCCACCAGCCATAACTGAACCACCTAAAGATATCAAAACTCCATAATTTCCAAGGGAGGGAGCCAGGCCCTGGCCAAAGCCGTTGATCAGAATATTTGCTCCAGAAGTGGTAATTTGTGCGTCAACTGAAACATACACACCAGCATTGCCATTTACAGAGGATTCTCCCCCGGTTCCGGTTATAGTAAGTGTTCCGGAGGTTCCCCCTTTGAGAATGGCCCCGTCATTTACATGTACCCCATGCTGGTTGTTTACCAAAGAATTTCCTCCTGTTCCTGAAACTGTAATCTGACCGCTGCCCGTACTTTCCACCAGGGCATTTGTGAAGAGGTAAACGCCGGAAAAACTACCTGTACTTGAGGTCGCCTGCTGATTGGCATCCAAAATCAGATTGCCATTTACAGTTCGCAAAATGGAATTGGCTGAGAAGTTTATGCTTCTGCTGCATCTCAACTCTGCAATGCCCGTTCCGGACAAAATCAAGTCTGCTCCGCTATTTATATTGATGTTATCAGTTCCCGGTGTGGCATCATCGTTCTGGAGGTTTACGTTCAATGAAAAGTTCGAACCAAAAGTGATGTTTCCGGTGAAGTTGATGTTGTCATTTCCGGTTCCGCCATTTACAATCAGATTTGGAAACGCAGAGGTGAATCCGCCCATATTGACCACATCATTCCCCGCTCCGGCATTGATGGTGATAAGGGTTTTACCAGTAAGGGCAATATCAGCCGGTGTTGTGTTAAAGGCAATGACCGGACCGGCATTGATGGAATAGGTTCGGCCCGTAACCACAAACCTAATATTGGTTCCACTTTGAGAAACATTGATGGTTTCGCCGTTTCCACTGGCATCGGTGATGGTCAGAACGGCCCCGAAAGAGCTAATAGAATAATCCTGAGAAAAAGCCGGAATGCTTATCGAACCAACCAATAGCAGACCCAAAAGGAATATTGAAACCGGCTTGCTCAAAAATGAAAAACTAAAAATGGATCTGGTTAAAACTCTTTTTAAATAATTGTACATATTGAAAGACGGACTCATTGGTTGTGGAATTTTGATATCAGAAAACGGGTTAATGCACTTCATTATGAAATGATTTTGAATTCATTGAACAACACACCTCTTAGGACAGAATGAGAACCCGAACCAGGGCTTTGGTCTGCAGATGGAAGTTTTAAAGGCACATAAGAAATTTTTGTCTGGAGAAAGGGGGTGAAATCAAAAGAGGATTTTATCCCAACCAATCCTGACCAGGCATGCCGGTCTGGCAAAAAAAATAGTGAATTCTTCAAAGAGACTTAGGTTGTTTTTAGTAAAGATCAATGGAACTTTACTGCCTAAATCTTACCAATGAGTATTTGGCGTGTCTGAGTTAGAATTCGGCGTTAACGTATAGGGTGGAAATGGAATCCCATTTGATATCCGCCTTTATTTCTGGTTAAATATCATTCTTTTCGGCATTGTTGCCTTACCTGCTAAACTGTTAATTGCTGCCCGACATAATGGCAAACTCCGTCAGCTTTTCCATTAGTTCTGCCTTTTTTCTTCTGGAAACATCTATTTCTGTTCCGTCTTGCATTAGTAATATTCCTCCTTCGACTTTTTGAAACTTCTTAATCATCCTCAAATTAATCAGATGAGATTGGTGGACCCGCAGGAAATAATATGGACTCAGCAATCGCTCAAACTCCATTAATGTCTTACTAATAAGCAATTTAGTTTTATCTTTCAGGTAAAAGCAAGTGTAGTTATTGGAGGATTCGCATCTTATCACCTCAGATATGGAGATGAATTCATACCCTTCCGATGTTGGGAGTACCAGCTTTTTGTCTGCATTGCTGTAGTTGATGTTATAAACAAGGGCATCCAATTGGCGGACCCTGTCTTTGCCATTTTGCTTTTCAAGAACCCGGGTAACAGCTGTTTTTAATTCTTCAGCCAAAATGGGTTTCATCAGATAATCCAATGCTGAAAACCGGATGGCCTGTATCGCATATTTGTCGTGAGCTGTGGTAAAAATGATATCGAAATTGACATGACTCAGGTTTTGTACTAAATCAAAACCAGTTTCTCCTTTCATTTCGATGTCCAGGAATAAAATGTCAGGTTCATCAGACTTAATTAGTTTGGTTGCATCGGCTCCATTATCTGCTGTTCCAACTATTTCTATTTCAGGGCAATAGGCTGACAATAGATTTGCCAGTACATTCCGGCTTTTGGCTTCGTCATCCACGATTAGAGCTTTGAGCTTTTTCATATATTTTGATATCAAAATTAATAAGTCAGGTTATCCTGTAGAATTATAAGGCAGGTGAATTGTTACCTCTGTTCCCATCGGTTTTCCGCTGGGGTCTTTTAAATCTGTAATAGTCAATGCATCTTCATTATTTTGATTGAGCTTCAGGAGTCGCTCTCTGGTCAATGACATTCCAAAGGAAACTCTTTCTGAATTTGATATTTTCCGGCCAACACCATTATCACAGATAATTACCCGCAGCTTTTCGTCACTGAACTTTGAAATTGAAATTTCAACCATTCCTTTTCTTTCTTTCAAAGGGCTCAAGCCATGTAGAATAGCATTTTCAACAAATGGCTGAAGGAGCATTGGTGTGATTTCGTTTTCCTGAAGATTGAGACCGGTCTCCTCATTAATTTCATATTCGAAGGAAAAATCGGCTCTCATTGCCTCTAACTGGAGATACAGATGTAAAGCTTCCAGTTCCTTTTCAATAGGGACAGTATCAAAATGAGAGTTTTCCAAAACAAGACGCATAAGTCTGGCAAATTTCCCGAGATACTCTGAAGCGGCTTTGATTTCATTGTTCCAGATGTAGCTTTCAATGGAGTTAAGTGCGTTGAACATAAAGTGCGGATTCATCTGTGACCTCAGAACCTTGAGTTCCAGCTCCAGCTTTTCTATCTCAACTTTGGCCTTTTCTCTGGCTTTCTTTTGGATATTTGTAATTCTTAGCCAGATGGCAAATGAAATGGAGCTGATTAAAGCGAAAAGTATCAGGATGTAAAACCACCATGTGTGCCACCAGGGAGGCCTGATTTCAAATGGATATTCCAGGGTTTTGCTCCATCTACCTGAGCTTCCAATAGCCTTTACCTTGAAGGTATATTTTCCAAATGGAATGCTGCGGTAATCGGCTTTATTTTCAGAAGTCAAACTACTCCAATCTTTATCCAGGCCTTCTAGTTTATATTTATATTGAATTTTATGAACTGCATACCAATCAATGGCGGTGAACTGAAAAGTAAGGTGATTGATGTCGTATGGCAACTCAAGATTGATTGGATAATTGTGGAATTTGGCAACATCTGAAAATTTAATTTCTTTATTTTTTTTACCTGATTCAGAACTATCTGATTGAATATTATTGTAATCAAGAAATTGTTCATTGAGGTAAATTTGATCTAATCCTATTTTAGGAGTTTTTATATTAAAAAAGTATGAATTCATATCAAGCATACTTAAGGATTTGCCTGTACCCCACCATAAATGATTGTTCTTATCGAGAGTGACCGAGTTGATAAAAAAATCTTCTCCTTTTAGGCCGTCATCTTTACGAAATACCATTATTTCTGGACTTAATCCTGACTTACTTTTTTGTGGTTCTTTTGATGAAACAACCTCCTTCGTCTTAATGCAATTCAGTCCTTTAGCCGTACTAACCCAGATATTGCCTATTTTATCTTCTACAATCGAAGAGATGAAATTGTGACTTAGCCCTTCCCTTTCGGTAAAATTTGTGAATGTTTCTCCATCTAATTTCCACAAGCCTCTACCACTTGTCCCAAACCACAGGTTGCCGATCTTATCCTCAAGGATTGAATTGACGAAACTAATGGCAAGGCCTTCTTTCTCTGAAAAATGAGTAAAGGTTTTTCTATCAAATTTTGTGAGCCCTCCTTCTGTCCCAAACCAAAGATTCCCTCTTTTGTCTTCTAATATTGACCAGACGATATTGTTTGTCAGTCCTTCCTTTTCTGTAAAATGCGTAAACGTTTTCCCATCATATTTCCAGGCGCCACCGCCATCTGTCCCGAACCATAGGTTTCCGGAATTATCCTCAGATATTGACAAGATGGAATAATTTCCCAGACCTTCCTTTTCTGTAAAATGTGTAAAAGTTTTTCCATCAAACTTCGAAGCACCTCCATGACTAGTCCCGAACCACAGGTTCCCGCTTTTATCTTCTAAAATTGACCTGACAAAATTTCGGTTCAAACCTTCTTTTTCGGTGTAGTTCGTAAATGATTTGCCATCGTATTTGGAAGCCCCTCCACCAAATGTACCAAACCAGAGGTTTCCGGTTTTGTCTTCCAGAATTGAAAAGACCATTTTATTACTGATACCTTCCTTATCGGTATAATTCTTAAAGGATTTTCCATCATATTTGGATATGCCTCCACCATATGTTCCAAACCAAATATTTCGGGCATTATCCTCATAAATCGACCAAACAACATCAAAGCTTAAGCCATTCTTTTTGGTGTAATTGGTAAATTTTTTTCCATCATATTTTGATACACCACCTCCATTTGTGCCAAACCACAGGTTTCCGTTTTTATCCTCTAAGCTCGACATGATTTTATTGTTACTTAAACCTTGTCTCTCGGTAAAATGAGTAAAAGTTTTCCCATCGTATTTCGATACTCCTCCACCGTAAGTCCCAAACCAGAGGCTTCCGTCTCTATCCCCAAGTATAGACCAGACTTTATTGTTACTTAAGCCTTCCGTTTCTTTATAATTTCGGAAGGCTTTTCCATCGTATTTCGAAACGCCTCCGTTGGTGCCAAACCAGAGGTTTCCGCTTTTATCTTCTAAAATTGACCAAACGAAGTTGTTAATAAGTCCTTCCTTTTCAGTGAAATGCGTAAAAAATTTCCCGTCAAATTTTGATACACCTCCTTCAGTACCGAACCACATATGTCCGGCTTTATCCTCCAGGATCGAATTGACAGCATTGTTACCTAAGCCTTCCCTGACGGTGTAATGGGTGAAGGTTTTTCCGTCGTATTTTGAAACACCTCCACCATATGTCCCAAACCAAATGTTACCGGTTTTGTCTTCTAGTGATGATAGAATATGGACATGGCTCAAGCCTTCCTTGTCAGTAAAATGCGTGAAGGTTTTTCCATCGTATTTCGAAACTCCTCCGTACTCTGTACTAAACCACAGATTTCCGTTTCTATCTTCTATGATCGACCTTACATAAGAAGAAATCATACCTTGTTCCAAATCGAGATACTGAATATCACAATTGGCATCATCCTTGATCCTAAATGGAAGTGCCTGAATTGGTTTGGGTTGTTTGGTTAAGATGGGCCGATGGATTGCCTTTTTTGTTTGGGGCAAGCTAAAAGTATCCTGTCCGGGTATGCAAATACGGGGCGTTCCGGCAGTTACTACCTTTGGTTCATGGATAGGATCTTCATATTCCCTGATGGGAACAACAGTCGGTCTGCCCGCTGTTATTTTTTTAAGTTTACTTTTATCAACCGGAACGATTTTTGGGAAACCTATGCTGTCTTTAGGAACCACATAACCTTTGGCATCTACTACTTTTGGCTGAAGATTCTTGGCGGCGTATTCCTGCTTCTTATCGGAGCAAGCGAATAAGACCACTACAGGAAGAACTAGAAATGACTTGTTCATGAATCGAAACCAAGATTTTCAAAATTAGGATTGGTTAGCCATTTTACCACTAGGGGAAGAGAGAAGATTTTATCTTGGATGGATTTTTTTAGTTTTTGACAGTGGGAAAATACAAAGTCGGATCAGGTTTTTTTTATTCGGAGTTTTGATAACCTTCGATTCTTTCACAAGAATTTCCCAAATCCTGAACTTGGTTGGTGTTCAAAAAGCACTGTCCGTATATAATAAATGCCTAATGTGGTTTTTTCGTTTTTTGTATTGCTTAAATCCTGTTTGATCCGAGAGAAACCGGATTGCATTAAATTTCAAGTATGTCTGTGTTACTTTTTCAAAGATGAAAGGCTGAACCCTTAAATCTGATCAAAGTCTTCTTATATGCGAAAAATGTGCACAGAGAGCTATTGGAACTTCATGAATTGTGTTTAGAACCTATAAAGTCTTTACCGTCGAATCTGTAAAGGCAATTTCGGTTGGCTATCTCTTCAGAACAATATTTGTAATTGAAGGATTGGGATGGACTACCAGGTTTTGCGAGTTGAAATTTTATTCTTTGAATTTGAACAATTCCCTGCCCAATCATTGGAAGCTTTAAAAAGCAACGCAGGCACAATAAGCAGAAACATTGCTAAAAAAGAGGGATACAAGTGCAACTTAACGTTCTCCTTAAAAAATATCCTGACTAAAATTCAGTTGCATTTATGTAGGACTAAGCCATAAAGAGCCTGTATTTCTGTTTTTTAAAAAAAATGGTGAGCAAAAGATCAGGATTTGCCAACTGGATATAAACAGCTACAAATAGATGATCCAGTCTCACCTATTGCTTTACAATCCTGATTTCCGTTCTTAAACTTTTGCTTTGAAAGCGAAGCAAATAAATGCCAGCTGGTTGATTTGAAATATCAAATTCCAGCTCATTTTGGCTTTCTTCTGTTTTACCATTCCAAACCATTTGTCCAAGCATATTCGTAACTGAAATTTCACCTGCTTCTTTTGAGTTCTCCAGCAAGATTCTGAATATACCTCTACCTGGATTTGGAACCAGCTTGATATGGGCAACATGTTCAATATCTTCATTTTCGCCAGATTCGAAGTAATAATTTGATGCGCCTTCGTCAAAGCTCATCCTGGCCGGCCCAATGGAATAAATGCCAACAGAAATACCGGAATTGGCAAAGCCTGGTTTTCTGGCTACTGCTTTCAACGTAATGGAGTTTGTAAGGGTTATCGGTCCGGTATAGGTTTTGGTGAAACTGTTTGGTACATCAAACCGGGGTGAGTTCCCATTTGTGGTGTAAAAAATCTGTGCTTCAGGAGTAATGGAACTGATTCCAATGGTTTGGGTAGTGGGATAATTTCCAGGAGCAGGACTAAAGGTAGGATTTGCCACAATTCCAGAATTGGTGACTATGAAATTGCCGGAGAGCATGGCAGAATTGGACAGTCCTGCTTTCGTGGCAACTGCTTTAATGGTCACTGAAGCAGAAAATGTTAATGCACCGCTGTAAAGTTTGGTGAATGAATTGGGCACATCAAATCTGGGATTGTTGCCATTTGTGGTGTACCAAATCTGGGCATCATTGGTGGCCGAACTGATGGAAACCGTAACCAGACCTTCAAAACTTCCAGCCCCGGGATTGAAAACAGGCGTTTCACAAACGGTGGGGTTGGAAATGGTTAGAAAAAAAACAGCAACAGGTGAATTTCCCGAACCAGCTTTTGTGGCAATGGCCCTGATGGTAGTGGTTTTCTGCACTGTAAAAGGACCCGTGTAAAGCTTTGTAAATCCATTGGGCACATCCAGTCTGGGTACATTGCCAGATGTGGTGTAGTAAATGGTGGCACCGGCTGCTGCTGAAAGCACAACCTGCTGAGGGCTTGAATATGTTCCGGTAGCAGGGCTTATGACAGGAGGCTCCAACGGCCCGGAAGAACTTGAAACAGTGACCAGAATCTGGTCTGTAGCTGTGCAGTTATTGAGATCGGTACCGGTTACCGTGTAGAGTGTGGTTTGAGCTGGCGAAGCAACCACAGCTGCCCCAATGCCATTGGCAGGATTAAGGCCCGTCAGTGGCGACCACTGATAGGAAGAAGCACCTGTGGCATTCAAGTTTGTACTTTGCCCGGCTCCTATAGAAACATCAGCTCCTGCAGATACATTAGGTTTTGGATTAACTGTGATTGTAAAAGAATAAGACTGACCAGAACAAGTTGTACTATCGGCATTATACCGAAAAGGTATCACAGTAATGTTGGCAATTGCTGGCTCAGTTTGGGTGTTAACCGCTTCAAAAGAAGGGAGGTTTTGCCCCATGCCAGTGGCAGCCAGACCAATGTCCGGATTTGAATTTGTCCATTGCGCAAATGCGCTGGAGCCTAATGAAAATGCCGGTGATTGAATTTCCGCACATATTTGTCTGTTCGAAGCTGGATTTATGGCTACAGGATTGTTTTCATCTGTTTGTCCGTTGCAGTTATCATCAATACCATTGCCGCAGATTTCATTCGCACCGGGATTAACATTTGGGTCGGTGTCGTTGCAATCATTTCCTAAAGCCGCATAGCCAATTGGTTGGATATCTGCCTGCAATGTATTGCTGTTTTGGCCGTAGCCGTCTCCATCATTGTCCAGATACCATACCTGAAGATTGGTTGAAATGGTGTCGTCTGATATTCCATTGCAATCGTCGTCTTTACCATTTGCAAAATCCAGTTGCTGCGGATTGATGTTTGGATTATTGTCGTCGCAATCGGTATTGTTTGCAACTCCATCATTGGAAGTAAGGATTACAAGTACCCCATTTTTCATTTTTGACAAACTTCCTGCGGGAGGAATCGGGCAGCCAGGATCGCCAAACCCATCGCCATCTATATCGCAATAGGTAGTTCCAGGTGGATCTTCGCCTTCATCTGTAAATCCATCACAATCATTGTCGATTCCATCCGTTTGGATTTCGGCCTGTCTGGGGCTAATGTTTGGGTCCGCATCGGAGCAATCTCTGCCATTTTGCACATAGGCAAGCTCTGGGGTGGAAGGATTGTTGCATGTTATTAAAAATTCTTCAGGGCGTCCAAAGCCATCCCCGTCATAATCTGCATACCAGATTGGCAACCGGGCAGCAGGATTATTGTCGTCGCAATCTCCGGAAACTGTAACATAAGCGTTCGGCATAGAACCTGAAGGATTGGTACAGGAAAGAAGGAAGACATCAGAATTGCCAAATCCATCGCCATCTTCATCTATAAACCAAACTCTTTCCTGAAATACTGCGGGATTATTATCATCACAATCCTCTCCATTCAATACCCAGAAAGGGTCGCTGGAGAGGCAACGCACTTCTGAATTGTTCGGGTCGCCCTTTCCATCCTGATCGTTGTCAAAATATTGCAAAACAGGTGTTTGAGATGTGTAATTTACTGTAACGAATGCAGAGCCACAAGCGTTTTCGGCCTTGTATTTAAATGAGGCATTGCCAGGAGAATTTGGTGTGACTGCGAAAGTAAAAGCATCCCCTGTTACAAAGCCAAAGTATTGTATGTAGTTCCAGTCATCAGGCATACTGCTTTCTTCCTGAATAAATGTCATGGTTGTGTTGGTTGGTGTTCCATTTGAAACGGGTCTCAATGTGCCAGTAGTTTGCGTTCCGATACAAGGTTCAGTATTGGTTGAAACAGAAATAAATTCAGGAGCAGGGGGCCGAAAAATTAAAATACGCGATGCATTTTGCGAATTGGCACAAGCACCTATCGCTCTTACCTGAAGATTGGGCAAGGGATAAGGAGGACCGTATGTACCGCTTTGAACAGTAACAGAGGTAGAGGTTGGTTCAACACCTGCCAGACTTCCACCACCGGTTAAGGTCCATTCATAGCTTAGGGCTTCAGGTAAAGGATCGATTGTCAAGGTGTTTTCTGTATTTCGGCAAAACAGATTATTCCCGGTTATGGTAGGAGTTGGCAGGAATTGTGAAATCCCAAAGAGAACATTTGTGGTTGAAAAGCAGGATCCTATTGCTTTGACCGAAAGTGTCACTGGTGTAGGACCTCCAACCAGTTGAATGGAATTATTGGTGGAAGGGGTGCTAGCCAGAATATTCCAGCCCGGAGGAACCGTCCACTGGTAAGAAGTAGCATTTGTAACCGGAGGGATTTGATATGTATAGGTGTTTCCTGAACAAATATTGTAACCAGGGCCACCAATAGCTTGAATGGATGGGGTAATGCAGGCAGAAATCCGTGCAAGAAAGCCATCTTTCGTGCCTACCTTGTTTACTCCTGCTCCTCCAAGGGATATTTGGGCAGATGTAAAGCTTCCTGCTATTACAGCATCGCCGGAGCTGGTGAAGGCAACAGATTGAAACAACCCCGTAATGGGATATTCGGTTTGGCCTCTTTTTTCAATTGTGGCAGGATCAATGGTTTCAATATGACATGATGCAGAAATAAGCCTGGACCCATTGGCTGTCGCCACGCCATACAAAAAGCCGTTTACCGGATTCCAGGCAAGCTCAGTGTGATAGTCTATATCATTTGAAACGTTGATTCTTTCTTTAATGATATTTCCGGCCCAATCTATTTTCCTGATAGAAGGCCTTATGGGATCGGGGGCAATACTTGAAAAGTAGATATTTCCTGAAAGGTCAGAAGTAGCGCTGGTGGTTGCTGGGTCACTGATACCTCTGCTAAGGTACCTGTTAATCCAGGTGACATTACCGTTTGCAGGATCAACCTTGCAGACATAAGCTTCCGGTGGATTTGAATTGTAGCCCTGATTGTCGATACCTGCCAATACAATTGCCTTTTCAT
>JBIPNA010000432.1:0-2945 GCA_044375665.1 Catalimonadaceae bacterium | reverse complement strand
TCCAGAGGCATTGGTCTCTATTGGAATTCAAAAGGCCCTAAACATCAGTCTGGAAGATCCTTTTGGTTATTTAAAACTGGCTTATCCCAAACGCCGAAAAATCCTGAAGCCAGGTTCGGGTAAAATTTTTAATCAGCTAAGCCTTTTTCCTTCTGGGGTGGTCCAAATGGATGAGAACAGGATTTATGTTCCAATATCGAAGGCCCGGGTATTGATGGATAAGCCTGTTGGAATGAACTACCTTGATGTCTTTTTAACTAAGGATGGAGATCAGGAGGAAGTTCGGGACCAACTTTCTAAGGAACTAGGCCCGGGCTTTAAAATTAGGGATGAAGATCAGCAACATGAAAGTTTGTATAAAGTGATGATGATCGAAAAGCTTTTTGTTTTTCTGGCACTCGGGTTTATTATCCTGATTTCCACATTTAATTTATTTGTATCCAGTACCATGTTGGTTTTGGACAAGAGTAAGGACATTCGGATTTTATCGGCTTTGGGAATGGAATCTGAAAAAATATCCTCAGTTATTCGGTGGTGCGGAGGGCTGATAACTATTGGAGGGATGTTTTTGGGAATAGGTTTTGGTCTCGGGTTGTGTTGGTTGCAAATTCAATTTGGGGTTGTTCCTTTGGGAATGGCAACTACTTTGATCAGGTCATATCCTATTGAGATCCGGATAGAGGATGTAGCCGGAATTGCCATTTGGGTTTGGTTATCAGGATGGCTTGCCATGATTATTCCCGGAAGGCGGGCATTTGCTTTGGCCGAAAAGGCCAGACCTTAACGGTCTGGTTTTTTGCGGGTTAGCTTAAAAATAAAAGTAGCCCCACTTCCTTCTCTGCTTTTAACCTGAATCTTTGTTTTGTGGGCTTCGAGGATTTGTTTTACAATGGCCAATCCCAATCCCGAACCACCTTTTTCTTTTGACCTGCTTTTTTCAACCCTGTAAAAACGTTCGAAAATCCTTTTCTGGTCTTCATCCGGAATGCCTGGTCCATCATCAGTTACCCAGACCTCAGCTCCTTCTTTATCTGCCAAAAGGCTTACCTTCACCAAACCTCCATCTTTGCCGTAGGCTATTCCGTTTTCCACCAGGTTTCTGATTACCTGGAAAATTCGCATGGGATCGGCGTCAACGATAATTGGTTTTTCAATGTTTCGGTCAAGCAACAATACAATATTTCTTTTTTGGGCCTGCTTTTCTAGTTGCTCGAAGACTTCATTTGTAATCTGAAAGAGATCGATGGGTGCCTTTTTCATTTTAACAGATCCTGTTTCAATCTCTGATAAGGTCAGGATGTCTTGCACCAATTCATCCAGGCGGTCCAGGCTCTTGGCCGCTTTTTTAAGAAATTTCTGATTAATTTCCGGCTCATCCATAGCACCGTCAAGCAGGGTATGAATGAATCCCTGGGCAGCAAAAATTGGTGTTTTTAGTTCGTGGCTTAAGTCGGCAATAAATTCCCTCCGATATTCTTCCACCTTCTTGAGGTGTTCAATTTCCTTTTGCTTCAGGCTGGTGAAAAGTTCAATTTCTTTATTCAGCTTTTTAATTGGGCTAAGGTTAAACTCAGAAAACCCACGCGTTTCTTTAAATTCCTTCTTTTTTAATTTCTCGAATACGGCGTTAATTTGAAACAACTCCTTAAATATCAGATATTCCAGAGTTAGATAAATCAATAAAAAAGAGCTGGTTGCCGAAACCAGAAAACTAATAAATACGCTTGTTCCAGAGGTGCCTGGAACGAGACTACAAAAAGAAGAAGTAGCTACTGCAATGAGCAGTGCCAGAAGAATTGCAACAAACCTGGGCTGAAGCAGCATAAGCCGCTAATAAAAGGAAAATCAGGAATCCGTTTGCATTTCAAACTTGTAGCCGACTCCTTTTGTGGTGCTGATATATCCGTCCCCAATTTTTTCCCTGACTTTGCGGACATGGACATCTACAGTTCGTGAAAGCACGTAAACGTCTGATCCCCAGATGTTCAAAAGCAATTCGTCCCGGGAAAAAACCTTGTTGGGATTTTGGGCCAAGAATAAAAGGAGCTCAAATTCTTTTTTAGGGAAGCTTAAAGATTTTCCGTTTAAGGTGACGGAATAGCTGGCTTTATCAATAACCAGACCTCCAGCTTTGATGGGGGCAGTCTCTTCCTGGGGTCCCTTGGAACGGCGGAAAAGGGCATTAATCCGCGAGATTAACGCTCTTGGCTTGATGGGTTTATTAATGAAATCATCAGCACCCACATCGAAAGCAGCCACTTCGGAATATTCTTCTGATCGGGAAGTCAAAAAGACCACAATGGAATTTTTGAGCACTGGAATTTCTTTCAATTGCCTGCAGGCTTCAACCCCGTCCATAACAGGCATCATGATGTCGAGCAGGATTAATTGAGGTTGAAATGCACGGGCAGTTTCAATGGCTTTTTTGCCATTCTCAGCAGTTCGAACTTCAAATCCTTCTTTCAAAAGGTTATATTGAAGAAGTTCTACAATGTCCGGGTCGTCGTCAACAACCAGTGCTTTTAATCCATTTTTCATATTGGCTTTTGGAATCAGGGACCCAGTAGCTCTTTCAGTTTTTCTTCCAAAGCGGGTCCCCGAAGGTTTTTTGCAACAATTTTCCCCTCTTTATCCAGTAAAAAGGTGGCTGGAATTCCAGAAACTTTGTAAAGGGCAGCACCGGCTGATTGCCAGCCTTTGAGGTCTGAAACATGGTTTTCCCAGGTTAGTCCATCTTTTGCAATGGCTGCCAACCATTTATCTTTGCTATTGTCAAGGGATACACTAAACACGGTAAACCCTTTTTCTTTGTACTTGTCGTAAGCCTTAACCACAGTGGGGTTTTCGTGTCTGCAAGGTCCACACCAGGATGCCCAAAAATCCAGCAAAACGACCTTTCCCTTCAAACTACTTAGCTTTAATGGATTGCCGGAAAGATCCGCCAG
>JBIPNA010000092.1:0-11268 GCA_044375665.1 Catalimonadaceae bacterium | reverse complement strand
GATCGACCGGCTGGAAGCACTGCAGGAACTGAAATCCAGGTACCTGAAATCTGAAAACGCAAAACCAGTTTTTATTCAGGGTTTATCGGATGTTTTCTGGGGGAATCGCCTGACAGCTTTGGATGCCGTTTCCGAATGGGATAGCCTGGCCAAAGCCACGGTCCTGGGCCAGCTAAAAAAAATGGCTTCCGCGGACCCAAAGTCATATGTCAGGGCACAGGCCATCCGCGTTTTGGGTCAGCTGCGCTTTCCTGAGAAAAAAGAACTGTTGGGAAAAGCCATTGCGGATTCTTCCCTTGAAACCTCTACCCAGGCATACAAAGCTTATCTCCGGGAGAATTATCCTGACGCAGATCTGAAGGTCAAAAGTTTGAAAACAGAAAACCAGGCTGCTTACACAGGAGTACTTTCTGATTATTATTCAGCCCGACCTGGTAAGGTGGCCCTGGAATGGTATTTATCGACCCTAAGTAAACCGGAAGTCAGTGATCCATATGACATCATTCAGGGTTTGGGAAGAATGCTGGGTGCAAGTTCCGATACTGCACTTGTAGCTCAGGGAACCCGCTTTTTATTTGAATTGGCCATGAAAGAAACCAAGGCAGAACAGGTTATTGGTGCCTTTCAGGTGCTCAAACAATTTCAGCAACTTCCTGGTGTGGCCGATTTCAGAAAGCAAATTCTCGAGCTTCATAAAGCGTCAGATTTTGTCGAAGTCCTTGAATATCTTCGATAAGATATAGTGAAGAAACCGGAAAATCCTTCTTTTTTTGCCCGTTAAGGATATGATACCAAAAGGAAAACTCATTGCTATCGGGGGGAATGTTGATAAGGGAACCGATTCTGAAGGAGCTATTTCCTACGGTGCACTCAACTTTTTCGAGTACGGTATTTTGCAAAGGATTCTCTCTGAAACCCGGGGCAAAAATTCAAGAATTGAAGTGGTGACAACTGCTTCCATGATACCTGCAGAAGTAGGCGATGGATATTTAGAAGCCTTTGGCCGGCTGGGTTGTAAAAACGTCAACCTGATGCACATCCGAAACAGGCAGGACACGCAGAATCCCGACTACCTCAAAAGAATGGCCTCCTGCGATGGAGTTATGTTCACAGGTGGTAACCAACTCCGGTTAAGCACCATCTGGGGAGGAACGCAGCTCTTCACCATCCTTCGCGACCGCTACTGGAACGATAATTTTACCATAGCAGGAACGAGTGCTGGTGCCATGGCGATGAGCAATACCATGATTTATGAAGGCGACAGTGCAGATGCGCTCCTGAAAGGAAAAGTAAAAATCACCACAGGTCTGGCCCTCATCCACAACGTCATTATCGATACCCACTTCGACAAACGGGGCCGTTTTGGCCGGTTAGCACAAGCCGTAGCCTCCAATCCAGGATGTATCGGACTTGGCTTAGGCGAAGACACCGGTGTTCTGATCAACTCCGGTAACTACCTGGAAACCATTGGTTCTGGCATGGTACTGATCTTCGACGGGCACCACATCCAGCACAACACCATTGCAGATCTTCCCGAAGGATTTCCGATTTCCATTGAACATCTGGTGGTGCATGTCATGGCCAAAGGATATGGCTATGACGTCCAAAACAGGCGATTTCTGGCCCAGACAGAGGTGATTTAGGACCCAGGCTCCCGAAGAAACCAATATTTCAACCATACTTCCCTGGCCGTCAAACGGGCAATCTGCCACCCAGCCTTTCCGTCCAGGAAACCGGCTTTCAGAATATAATCCCGGAACCATCGGGCCAATGGACTAAACCATTGCCTGAAAAAACTGAATCTCCTCCCGTTTTTTTGCATTTCCAAAGCGCCTCTTCGGGCATAACGCTCAATTTTTTCAAGATGCTCCCTTTCCGAGTGGTAGGAATAATGAAGGATTTTCCCGGGTAAATCTTCCACAACGATATCTTTCATAAGTATCACCTGCTCGTGCACCTCTGAAAGATCCCAACTGGCCTGACCTTTTTTCCAGAGCCTGATTTTACGGTCAGGATTCCACGCCCCATGTTTGATCCAGACGCCGCAATACCAGTTGAGCCTTTGCATCCGGAAGGCTGTCCGGTCCGTTCCCTGCCTGACGGCTTTTGAAATGGATTCTGCCAACTGTGCATCCGGACGCTCATCGGCATCCAGAGAAAAAATAAAAGACCCCCGGGCCAGTTCATTTGCCCGGTTTTTGGAAGCCCCGTATCCTTCAAATTCGTGCTGGACAACCCGGGCCCCGAGGGCTTCAGCCAGGGCCCTGGTGTCGTCAGTAGAAAAGGAATCCAAAACCAGCACTTCATCTGAAAAACCCTGCACCGAAAGGATGCAATCGGAAATATGCCTGCTTTCGTTTCTGGTGATGATGACCGTGCTAAGTCGCATATTTTGAACTATCGGAAACCTATCCAAAAAGATTTGAGCCTTGCCAGGAAATAGGCCAGATCCATACGTTCCATCAACTTTTCTGCAGACCAGGCCTGGCCCAACCGGAGCCATTCCCTGTAAAAATAAGAAGCAGGTAAACCCCATTTCCGGGCAAACTGTTTCCGGCCATTGTTTTTGCGCACTTTTCCTGTAGAACGGGACTGAAAATGATAAACCAGAGACTTTCCCAACCCCCTGAAATCCCGGACACCAGCCTTCCAAAGCTTCATGGAAAAATCCGGATCCGAATACATTCCGGGGCTGAACTCCTCACTGTAGCCACCCACTTTTTCAAATAATTCTGCCGGAACCAGGGAAGGTGGCCAGGAAGCGCCATACCAGTCAGACTTCTGAACCCTGGCGGCAAAAGCATCCAAATCCTGGCGGAGAAAGTGATGGGGATCCCGGCCAAAATCGTGGGGAGAAACCACACAGGCAGACCTGGACTGAACCGGCTCAATCATGGTTCCCGACAAATACCAAAGCCTGTGGGGGATAGACCGGGCAGTTTCCAAAAGAACCCTGTCCCAATCCTGGCATACATACATGTCGTCATTCAAATACAAGAGAAGATCTGTTCTGGCCAGCCTGGCCATGGCATTGACAGAATAACAAACCCCTGCATTCTGGGAAGACCAGCTGTAGTCAATGCCTTCAGACCTCACCCAATCGAGGCTTCCGTCTGTACCTTCATTTACATGAACAATAATCTGGTGTTTGAATGCCGAATTTTCCCGGATGGAACGAATGCAGAGCTGAAGCAGGTCCAGGTTGTTCCAGGTTGGAATGAGTATAGAGAAATGCTCCTTTTCCCCAGAGGGAGGAGCAGGAAAAAGCTCAATGGCCGGTTTTGGAAAATCCTGAAAGCTGGACATGCGTTTGGTGCACAATTATGCCCGAAATCCTAACGCCAACCAACCGGAATTTTTAAACTGGCGAAAAACTAAAGGCTGACACCGCGCTTCCAGGGGATAAAATCATCCTGCTGCAAACCAACAGCCTTTGGAATAATTTCTCCTGATGCTACGGCCAGACAAAATTCCAGAATTTCTTCCCCTTTTGCCTCAATCGAAACCCCGCCGGAAATGATATCGCCGGTATTGATGTCGATGATATCCGCCATTTTTTCAGCCAAAGCATCATTGGTCGACACCTTTATGACTGGACAAACCGGGTTTCCCGTCGGCGTGCCCAATCCAGTAGTGAACAAAATTAAGGTTGCACCTGCGGATGCTTTTCCTGTTGTGGCTTCTACATCATTTCCCGGAGTACAGACCAACTGCAACCCCGCTTTTGTCACCGGTTCTGTATAATCCAGCACATCAGTTATGGGCGCTGTCCCACCCTTTTTGGCTGCACCTGCCGACTTGATGGCATCGGTAATCAAACCATCGCGGATGTTTCCCGGACTTGGGTTCATATCGAAACCTGAACCCACGGACTCTGCCTGGCGGGAATAGGCCTGCATCAGATGAACGAATTTTTCCGCCAGTTCCGGGGTCTCACAGCGATCGGCAAGTTCTTGTTCTACCCCATTTAACTCAGGAAACTCGGCCAGCAAAACCGCTCCTCCGGCTGCAACAAGAAGGTCTGCCGCATGGCCTACAGCCGGGTTTGCAGAAATACCCGAAAACCCATCCGAACCTCCGCACTTTACCCCCAATCGTAATTTCGACAAGGGTGCGGGTTCCCTTCGGAGTTGGTTCACCTCCCGAAGGCCTTCCAGGGTTTTGGTAATGGCCCTTTTCAAAAGATCCTCCTCACTTCCACCTGCCTGTTGTTCAAAGGTGAAAACAGGTTTGTCGAAAAGTGGATTCCTTCGTTTTACTTCATCCATCAGGTCGTCCAGCTGGAGATGCTGACAACCAAGGCTTAAAACTGTAGCTCCAGCCACATTGGGATGATCTATGTAACTTGCCAGAAGGCGTTTCAACACTTCTGAATCTTGTCGGGTGCCACCACAACCACCCTGGTGGGTCAGAAATTTGATGCCATCTACATTGGGAAAAACACGTCCCTGGCTTTCGGTCAGGATATTTTCCCCGAATCCGGAAACAGAACCAGAGGCAATTTGGCTGACCAGCTGGCGGGTAAACTGGCGGTATTTATTGGACACACTGTAACCCAGTTCATTCCATAAAGCCTCCCGGATTACATCCAGGTTTCTGTTTTCGCAAAAAACCGTCGGCACAAAGACCCAGTAGTTGGCTGTACCCACTGTGCCATCCCGGCGGTGGTATCCCATAAAACTCCTGTTGCTGAAGCCTTTTAAATCGGGGGCTTGCCAGACATATTCCCGACTCTTTCCTGTATAAGGTGCAGAAGCGTGTTTTAGATTTCCGGTATGGATCAGACTCCCCCTTGGAATATCTTTCATGGCCTTCCCTACGAGGACCCCATACATATAAACCGGATCCCCAGCCTTCAGGTCTTCGGTGATGTACTTGTGTTTTGCCGGAATTTTGTCCTGAAGGACCACAGTTTGCCCCATGTAAGAAATGGAGGTTCCGGCGGGCAAATCCCGGAGGGCGACAATCACATTGTCGTCGGGGTGTACTTTTAAAACGTGTTCTGACATGGTTTCGGATAAGCCTTTAAATGTTTTTATGCTGGTTTTGGTGCCTGCAAGTTCGCTTGCCCAGCCGGATCGGCCAAACCGGATTGGGAACTGTTTTTTCCGGAATAGGATGTAGGCTTCTTTCCTTAAGCATCAAAATCCGGCCTGAATACCAGGCTTTTTTCCCCGCAAACCACAGGAGTCGTTTTTTCAATGGCAGCGGACCTTGAATTGTCCGGGTAGGCACCACTTTTGTTTCCATCGAAAGCAGGTTCCCATGAAAGGAATTCCCAAAGGCTTGCCTTTAAGGACTTTCTTCATAGTCAAACCCGCCCAGGACCCTTACCCTATTTAGATTTATGAACCGTGTACTCTTGTTTTGGAGTACGGTTCTGACACTGGCTGTTTATTTTCTCCCCGGAGGAGGTCCGGCAGGTGCACAGGAGCTGACGAAATTCAATGGCAGTCCGCTGAAATTCGTTCCCGTACACCCAAAAGTTGAAGAGCAGACAACCAAAGAAGCAAATCTCTACAAGCACCGCTCGTATTGGTTTCTTCAACGTGCAGAACCGATTACTCCCGACCGAATCAAAGAATTAAAAGCCCTGCAGATCCTGCCGGCGTTTTTTCTGGATCAGAAGATTATTCTGGTTTCAGCCCCGAAAAATTTGTCTTTCCAGGTACTGAAAAACTTTGGCTGGGCAGGAATTAGTCCGCTTTCCCCTCAACTTAAAATCAGCCCGGATCTCAAATCAGCAGCAGCATCAGGACTTCAGTCCATCGATGTCCAGATTCTGGCGATACCGGGAGCAAACAGTGATGCTATCCGCCAAAACTGGCAGGAATCATGGGGAAAATGCCAGGAGGTCTGGTCAGGATACTTATCCAGATTCCATGTTAAAGCCAACCCATATCAAATATCAGAACTGGCAAAAGCAGCCTGGACATTCCAGATAGAACCCTACGAAGGAGATCCCATCCCGTTTAATCAGCCCAGTGCCGAAAACGGCCGGACCAATACCCTCCACCAGGCCGGGCAAGAATGGACTTCCGGACTAACCGGCCAGGGCATAACCGTGGCCATTGGAGACGGAGGAATGGTGGAAAACCATGTCGACTTTGAGACCCGGCAAACAAATGCTGTCGGAACCCGCATAGGCAGTTTTTATGATCACCAGGACCATGTTACCGGAACCATAGCCGGAGCAGGTTTCCTGAGGGCAGACCGAAAGGGAATGGCCCCTCAATGCAGGGTTCTGAATTTGCAGACATCTGCTGTTATTTCTGTCGGAGGCACACTTTTCAACAACCATGGCGTAACCCTGACCAATAACTCATATGGTGTAAACCTGAATTGTTCAAGGGCAGGCCGGTACAATGCCACTTCCGCTTTTCTCGACCAGCAATCACATCAGTTTCCCCAATTGCTTCATGTGGTAGCCGCTGGCAATCTGGGTTATACAACCTGTAGTCCCTTTCCGGGAGGGTATCAAAATATATCTGAAGGAATTCCTGCCGCAAAAAACTCCCTGACTGTCGGAGCCGTACTTCCATTGGATGAGGCCTCCTGGTTTAGTTCGAAAGGGCCAGTACAGGATGGCCGGCTAAAACCTGAATTGGTGGTAAACGGCAATGATGTTTACTCCACTGTTCCAAACGACCAGTATGGCATAAAAAGCGGCACTTCCATGGCAACTCCCGCTGTTACAGGGACCCTGGCCCTGCTCAGTGAATCTTTTAAAAACCTGCACAACGGAGAAAACCCGGAAGCAGCATTGCTCAAAGCACTTGTTTGTAATTCTACAGATGACCTCGGTCTTCCGGGACCAGATTTCGCATTTGGGTACGGGAGGCTCAATGCCCGTCGGGCCCGTCAAATTTTGGAGCAGGGGCAATATCAATATGGAATTCTCAGCCCGCAAAGTCAGACCCTCATTACTCTTCAGGCCCCCGCAGGAGCAAGGGGAGTACGCGTTATGCTTGCCTGGAATGATCCTGCCGCACCTGCAAACTCCGGCAAAGCATTGATGCACGACCTTGACCTTCACGTAAAATCCGGGCAGATTACCTACCTGCCCTGGGTGTGTAATTCCGAACCGGCAGGGGTAAAATTGCCTGCCTTACGGTCTCGCGATTCTCTCAACACCCTCGAACAGGTAACCTTTCCTTTGCTTGGGGGAGAAACCCTTCAGATTCAGGTCCGATCCGGAATTTTAATTGAAGAAAACCAGAAGTTCTGGTTGGTATACGATTGGGAAATGCCGGACTTTTCAATGGTTTCGCCCTTGCCAAATCAATTTCTTCCCACAGGGACAGAATTGGTTTTCCGCTGGGACCATCGCCATACCAGCCTTCCGGGACTTGTTCTGGAAGAAAGTACCGATTCCCTGCAATGGCAAACCGTCAAAAATATTCCTTCCGCCCAAACAGGATGGGTAAAATACGTTCCTCAGGGAACTGGCTTCCGGAAAGCCTGGTACCGGCTTCGCTCCGGATCCCAATCCACAAAGGCTTGCCCGGTCTGGTTGTCTCCTGCCTTAAACCTGAGTGTTGAACCCTGTCATCAATCCCTGAAATTATCATGGCCCGGCCTTTCTGGTGCCACCCGGTACGAGATTTTCAGGCTTCAACCCAATTCTTCTTCCGGACCAGCCGGACAAAGATGGGTTCACCAGGGATTTACAACCCAAAACCAATTCATCCTTCAGGGATTGCAGGTGGGCTCAAGGCAGGTGGTTTCAGTAAAACCCTGGTTTGGCAACAACCCAGGGATGTTGTCGGAAGGCAAACTGGCCTATCCAAATGAAGGCATTTGTCCCTGGAACAACGACTTTGCCCTAAGCAAATGTCTGCAGCCGGTTTCCGGAAGGCTAAATACAAGCTCGGCCCCTCAGGGAACCCTGGAAATAGAAATCAGAAATGTGGGACAGAACAATGCATTCGGAACTGCAGCCCAATTGATGGTGCGAAAACCCGATGGCAGCATCCATGCCCAAAATCTGGTCTTGAACATTCCCTCCGGACAGGCACAAAACATTCCGGTCAACCTGCCACTCAACCTGACTCTGGCCGGAGAAGTCGCCCTGGATTTTTGGCTTTCTTCTACTCAGGACCTCCTAACGGGTAATGATACCCTCCAAACCAAAATCAGGATACTTGCCAACCCTCCGATGAGTTTACCCTGGTCAGAGGATTTTGAATCCATTTCTGACCAATCCCATGTGGAAAATGTATTGGGCTTAACCGGATCTGACCGGTTTGACTTCACTTCTTCGCAAAAGGCCAGGCTTTCTACCACCGCATCTTCACTGCCACAGGAATTTGGAAACAGGGCCCTGATTCTGGACAAAGGCATTCTCAACAATACCATGGGTTCCGGGGAAATAAGGCTTACCTTAAATCTCTCTGCTTATGCACAGGTGTCAAATTTGTTTCTCGATTTCGACTGGATGGCCCTCGGATCGCTTCCTCCGGGAAATGCTTTGTGGGTTCGACCGAACGACCAGGCCGAATGGATTAAAGCCGTGGCATTCGACGAAGGCTCCGTAACGGCTGGCCAGGTTAACCAGGTGCGGAAACGCGATCTTCGGGCTCTTTTGGGACCCGCCCCCCTGGGTACATCGGTTCAATTACGATTTGTACATACCGGAAACAGGAACAAAGATTTTCTTCCGGCTGGTGGTTATTCCATCGACAATCTTGTCCTATCCCTTCCGCCCTCCGACATCCAGGTTCTGGAACTTTTGGGCCCGGTTTCAGACTGCTATTCCACAACCGATCAGCGGTATGTGAAAATCAAGGTCCGCAACTTTGCATCCGAACCCCGAAACCAGGTTCAACTTGGGTATCGTCTTGAAAATGAGCCACCCGTAACAGAAATCCTGCCATTTCTTGCCGCCGGAGATTCCCTCGAATACACCTTTTCAGAGCCCTTGCCAGGGAACAGACTGGGAGCCCTGCGCTTTTCTTTATGGGCTTCAGGAGAAAACGACCTCTTGCCTGCAGACGATACTTTGCACCACCAGGAAGTATTTCTATACCCCATCATCCAATCCTTCCCCTATCTCGAAAGCTTTGAAAACAGTGCCGGATTCTGGCATAGTTATGGCACAGGCAGCAGTTGGGCCTGGGGAAAACCAGCCAAAAACCTTCAGGCTCTGGATACTGCCGCCAATGGTGAAAAGCTTTGGAAAACCAATCTTTCCGGAAACTACAACAACCTCGAACAATCATTTCTGCAATCTCCCTGTTTCAATCTCGAGACATTGGGAGACATGCAATTCTCCTTCAACTCCATTTTCAAAACCGAAAACGAATACGATCATTTCTGGCTGGAAGTCTCTGAAGATGGAAAAACCTGGTGGAAACTTGGCCAGTTGCAAAGCGGAACCAACTGGTACAACCACGCCCTGCCTTCCTGGTCTGGAAGCAAAGATTTCTGGCATGTAGCCAGCCACAGGCTTTTTGCCGAATCGATAGCAGATAAATCCAGGATTCGGGTCCGGTTTGCCTTCACTTCAGATCTGAGTCTGAACAATGAAGGCATCGGTATCGACGATGTGCACCTTGCCCAGACCTACGAGATTGGAACCGATACCAGTTTCTCCCAAACAATGGAGCTTGAAGATGGAAAAGAATGGATTTCCTTCGGGAACTGGCCCAACCGCCTTCTGATGGTAGAAAACACCGGAAATATGGGTGCGCTTTCCATGAACATCAAACTCAATGACGGACCCATCCGGATGGAAAATCAGCTTCCCTATCTGGACCGAAACTTCCTCATCCGACCAACTCAGCAGCCAGACGGGCCCGTTACAGTCAGGTTGTTTGTGACCGACCAGGAAGTATTGCGGCTAAAAGAATTCGATGCCGGACTGGAGTCTTTTCAGCAGCTGGGCATATTTAAATACAGCGGTAATCACCAGGACCTGGTTCTTGAAAACAATGTGTACAACCAACCGGAGGCTGCCACTTTTATCCCTCCTGGCCTGGTGAAAAAAGTGCCTACTTCTGGAGGATATTTCCTTGAATTTCAGGTAGAAAGCTTTTCTGAATTTTACGTCAGCAGCCGCAGCCTGCTTGAAAACGAAACAACCCTTCCGGTCCGGATCCTATCTTTTTCAGCCGAGTCCGGCAAAGAGGGAAGACCCGTCAAATTGGAATGGAAAACCGCATCAGAAACCCATCTCGATCGGTTTGAACTGGAGGTCTCCTGCGATGGAGTTCATTTTGAAAACATCGGCCAGACGAAAGCCAAAGGCCAGAATGGCGGAGGTGCTACCTACCAATATGAGTATCTGCCCCAAATCTGCCCCAATGCCCCCGAATGGCTGTTTCGCCTGCGAAGCTACGACCTGGGATCTTCCTTGCCTGACCAGGAAAGATTGGCCAGATGCAAAAACAATTCCACCAAAACCGATTTACCCTGGTTTGAAAATCCGGTTGCAGACCAGACCCTTCGGATAAGAAATCTGGGAAAAGAACCATGGTCTATCCATCTCACCGATGCACCCGGACGAACCGTGGCTGTTTTTCAGGGGGAAGGCGAATCATTCGAAAGTCATTTAAGCTTGCCTCCAGGCATATACATTCTGCATTATCATCAAAACGCTTTGTCTCATACCTATAAAATCCAATTGAAGTAAAATTCCCTTTTCACCCAAATGGAAAAACCGGTCTCGAAAGAAGCCGGTTTTTTCAATTTGTGGTTAGCTTAATGTAAGCGACATCGGTTTCCCATGATCTTCAGGCGAAAAAGAAAAGTCCTCGATTTTCTTGTTGTCCTTATACAATCCATACTGTCCAAAAAATGCCTCCATTGGTCCAGAAGCACCTTTTCCGGGAATTCTGGCCTGGGTATCCCATTCCCTGCACAGCAATTGATGAAGAGCCCTTCCTTGTGGGCCAAATTTGTTTTTCTTTTCTGTCAACCCCTGATCGCCCCAGTAAGTAAGGTTCTCCACCGAAGGATGTCCGAAAGCCAGTGTATAGGCATCGTGAATGTATTGCAATGTCGCTTGCGAATCAGCTTTATCAGGCGTCCTGGCCCAGAACTCGGTGATGTGCACTGGAAGTCCGGATTTGGCCAGATGATCCAGGCATGCTTGAATTTCCACCATGGAGAACGGTTCCCTTACGTGGCATTGGGTCCCCAGGATGTCGGGAGGGCAACCTCGTTTTTCCATTTCTGCGACCAGATCAAGAAACCTGTTTCTTTGATCGAGGGCTGTTACACCGGGAGCAAAGTCCTTTTCAAGCCCATATTCATTCAGAATCAGCC
>JBIPNA010000431.1:0-2953 GCA_044375665.1 Catalimonadaceae bacterium | reverse complement strand
TTTTCCACCAAAGCCCACACCGACATAAAGGCCATAAATAAGCGTGCTTTGGTTTTTGATGTGGGTGCGGCGGTTGTCGATGCCAAAAATGAACCGCCTTTCTTCCTTGAAGGCCTTCAGGGGATTGGACATTTCCTGGGCCATGGTTCCCAAAGGGGCCAGGACCAGGATCCCAGGCAGCAGAATCTGGAGCAAGGTTTTCCTGTGCGTGGTTAGGGAAAGGCCGATCGACATCATTTCAGATCAGGGAACACAAATCCAGGAACGGTTGTTTCGACACACAGCCAGATTTGAAGCCGTGAAGGTAAGGGTGGGAATTGGAATCAGAAGGTTTTGAGATGGGGTTACTTTGGATTGGTTTTAAAATCCTGGAAAAAAAAGACTCAGCAAAACAGGGAGTTTCGGGTTTATTTCAAATCTGGAATTCGGCCGTTCCTTTATTCAAGCTCACCGGGTTAGCCAAATCAAATTTTACTTTCCAAGTAGGCTGTCCGGGATGTTCCGAAGGGCATCCCGGATGGGTGATAAAGCGGATTTGTAATCCGCCAACCCACGGTTCAAGACCCAAGCACCACTTCCAAAGGCCCCATTTTGATCCCCAAAAGATCGCTGCAGCTGCTTATCAAATATTAGGCTGTCTTCGATGCTCTTCGGAACATCAGAGCAGCTGATTTTAATTATGAACCGGGTCTTGCGGATTTCAAATCCTACGATAGGGGTTCGATATTGCAAATATCGAACAGCAGATTGTTTGGATGATGCGCAAACGCCGTTTCTGTGTAAGCAGCCGATTGGCGGATTATAAGTCCGCATTATTATGGTCCGCGATGCCCTGCGGAACATCGTGGACAGCGGTTTTAATTATGAACCGGGTCTTGCGGATTGCAAATCCTACGATAGGGGTTCGATATTGCAAATATCGAACAGCAGACGAAGTTTCTGCCGAAAAGATTGCAGCGCAAAGCCCGACCCGACAGCGGAGGGGAAGCCCCATCAATTCAAATTAAACCGCAGCTGTACCCCAAAACGGGTGGTTTTGGTAGGGAAGGAGTTGGAGGTAAATGGATTGGTGGATACGTAGCTGTAATATATCTGGATGTTGAGCCGCTGGTTGAATACGTAGCTGATGTTGGGCCGGACCTGGACTTCCTGGATGGATCCCGATTGGTAGGCGTGGGCCTGGTTGAAAAAGCGCTGGATGTTGGTGGTGCTCCGGAAGGAAATGTCGCAGCGCATGGTGACTTCATTTTTCAAAACGATCTGTTGCCCCTGCGATTTGATGGGCAGTTTCATGCCCGATTTCTGATAACCGGCACCGAAAGTAAATTCCCGCCCTGCTTGCTCCGTAATGGAGGCATTGGAGGTATTGAGTACTACCGTCCGGTCCTTGTTGTAATCAAACTTCAAAGTGAGTTTGCTCTTCGTCCGGATGTTGATGCCGATAAGGGGGGCAAACCTTTCGATGAGGGTTACCTGACTGATGGTGTAGGCGGGCAGCAATACCCCGGTTTCAGATTTTTCGGTGGCTATAATGTCCCGGCCCCTGGAAAGTTGTAGCTGGTCGCCTTTGTATTTGAGTGAGCTTGTAAACTGATCTACCGAATAGTTGCAGGTATAAGAGTGCGTCAGGTTGATGCTGGAGAATTTCTCTGCCAGAGCCGGAATTTTGGTGAGCCCGCCGTAATCGAGGCGCCAGTTGGGGAGGGGAATGCGTGGAAAAGCGGTCAGTGCTACACTGGAAGAAGATTGTCCGGTATAGGCTGCCAGAAAAGCCGGGATCAGCACCATTTGCCCGTCTTTTTTATACAGGGAGTCGGCCTCTTCCGGTGAGCCTGGTTTTACCAACCCGGTGGCAATCATGCGGCCCTGGATGGTATCCCGGTTCCGCTCAAAAGTGTTGAAAACCTCGTTTCGGTTCCGGTCGCCGGCGTTGTTTTTATCAAAGGCAGTGTTGAGGGCGATCATGGAAATTGAATAGTTCCCCAGTCGGTTGGGGGTCTGGCTGAAATAAATGGGTTTGCCATCGGCCCCATACAAAAGCCTGCCAAGGGTATCGATGTCGGTGCGGTAGTTTTCGTTGTAGGTATCGGTTTCCGAACGCTTCATGTCGACCTGAATACGAAAATCTTTGAATGGTTCGATGGTGGCCCGGGCCGTGAGGTTCAAAGTTTTACTCTGGGTAAACAACTGTGTTTGTTCCGGACTTTCTGATAACCAGCCGTTTTGCCCTGCCCGTATCCGGACATTCGGATCCTGATCGCCAAGGACAAAACCCCATCCGGGTGCATTGCTGCTGTTGTTGACGCCAAAGTTGTCTATCGTTTGGTTAAAGCCTGGCAAGATGGTGTTTTCAGTCTGGGTGGCCGAGAAGTTTACGTTGCGCACCGACATGATGGCCCGCACAATTGCTTTCAAAACTTTGAGTTCAGCAGGTTTCTTTTTGGCCGTATCTGCCTTTTCTTTTTCTTTTTCTTTCCCCTTGCCTTTTTGGTCAGGAAGCCCTTTGCCTCCGGCTTTGGAAAGACTATCGGCTTTGGCTTTTTCTTTTTCGGCCTTTAGTTTTTCGGCTTTCTTTTCTTTTTCCAGCTGGGCTTTAGTCTTTTTGATCGGTTTCTTGGCTGGCGGTGCTTTTTTGGCATTTTTAGGATCAACTTTTGCCGCTGCCTTTTTTGGTTTGGGCTTGGGATTGTTGATGCTGTTCAACCATTTCGATTTGTTGTACAGCTTTACAAGATCAAGCCGGCCATTGATGGAAATGTCTCTTGAGTTTTCAATTTTGTTGCCCAGGAACCGTGCGCTGTCATCGCTCAGGCCAAGGGCTGCCGCTGTCCACAAATAGTTGGCCGAATATGCCGCATCGGCCGAGGTCCAGTCCAATCCGGGGATTTTATCCAATGGCAACCGGTAGCCCAGGCGGATATTCTGGTCAAACCGCTTTTTTCGGCCCAGTTTC
>JBIPNA010000091.1:0-11300 GCA_044375665.1 Catalimonadaceae bacterium | reverse complement strand
CCGGCTTTGAAGGCATATCTGTCGCCTTTGTCAAGGAAATTGTTTGTGGAAAACGCAATTTTCTCAGAACGCGAACTGGAAGCCCGTACCGAAATCTACTTCGAAGACTATGTCAAAAAAGTACAGATCGAGAGTCGGGTAATCGGTGATCTGGCGCTCAACCACATTATCCCTACGGCGGTTAACTATCAGAATAAACTGATTGTCAACGCAAAAGGTCTGAAGGACCTCGGGCTGGGGGAAGAAAGTTACAAGGCCAGTCTCGATACCATCCGCGAAATTTCGGAGCGTCTCACCATCATCAAAACACAGGTGGATGAAATGACCGAAGCCCGAAAAGTTGCCAACAACCTCGAGCACGCAGATGCCCGTGCCCAGGCCTATTGCGACGATGTTAAACCATTCTTTGATGTCATCCGCTATCAGGTAGACAAACTCGAACTGATCGTGGACGATGAAGACTGGCCACTTGCAAAGTACCGCGAGCTGCTTTTTCTGAGATAAGACCTTCAAGTTTGTCATTGATCCTGGTCTCCCGACCTGATGGCTGATGTATGACGGATGGAGATTTTTCCATCTGTGTCGGTTCCATATTCCCGTCCGGGAATCTGATTGGGTCTGGTTTTTTTAAGAAATGGACACCAAACAGATGGTTTACACCTGCTTTGGTCCTGTATGGAGGCAGAAATGGAAATGAAGTATTGCAGCAATCACATCTTGATTGTGAAAGATTTGCTTGTTTTCAGAAAAAGAAATGAAAGCCTGGCATAGAAATGTCGGCTAATCCATTTCCGTCCACCAAAATGGATGCGGTTTGTAGAATTTTCTTCGCCCTGGTTTTGTTTTTTTGATCCGGAAATCCTGGCGATTCTTCGGAAATGGTTTTCAGGATTTTTTTCATCTGGACGACCAAAGCTATCAACACCTGAACCAAAACCTTTGTGGACAACTTCCCGACCTTGCCTACCCGCCAGCGCTTCTCGTTGATAGCAATGGCTTTGGCTTTCATTTTCACCAATTGGAATGTTAATTCGACCTGGGCACAATCTATCCGGCTCAGTGTGTCGGGGATTCCGTTTGTGGTGAATGGAACAGATTCCGTTCCGGTTGGCCTGTTTGGGGTCCACTCCAGCAGCCTGAACGCCGACCGCGTCGCCAATTGGGGTGTGGAAATGGTCCGGGGCATCGAGGCCGCTCCCAGTGGCAGTCCCTCGTTTCCTGGAAAGAACAATACGTTTCCGGCCGGCATCAAAATGACCATCGATTGCTACTACGACCGGTTCCAGCCCGCCTTATACCTCACCAACAGGACCGGCTGGAAAACCCAGCTCGAAAATTTGGCCACCACCTATGCCACCAATGCCCAAAACATGACCCACAAGCCGATTTTGGAGTTTTGGAACGAACCATTCCTCAACTGGGCTTCAAAACCGGGGGTCAATTATGACAAACGATGGTACGACCAGGCTGATACTGCACAAGACGTTCCTGTTCGGAGACCGGGCTTTTCTGAACCGGAAAAACATCTTGTATGGGACAAACGTAAATGGTGGGTTCAGCTGAGCCCCACCGTTACCGATCCGGTTAACTTTTATGTGCAGCTCAGCAGTAACTGGACCGCACTTAACAATCTTGCCGTAGGGGAGGAGTTGCAAATCGGGAGCCGGCGGTTCAAAGCAGTAATGGATTGGCTTGCGCTGGACACAACCCAGACTTCATACTATTCTTCTTTTGCCAACGCCCGCATGTACAACCTGATGTACAACACTTTTGCCCGGAAAGTAAAGGAAATCAATCCTTCTGTGCGGGTTTTGGGCGGATGGGGCATGTCGTTCTCAAACGACAACTGGCGCCCTTTTCAAACCATTTACAAATCGACCATCGATTCCTGCTGGCAATGGATGGATGGCATTCATGAACATCATTATGGGGGAGATATCCGTTTTATGGTTGGTGCCTATGAAGTGGTAAATGCTTATTCAAAACTGAAATACGGCAAGTCTCTACCTGTTTTTAACACGGAAACCGGTGGCTTTACCGATCCTCAAATCCCGGGCGGAAGCACTTCGGGTCCACCGGCTGATCCTTTACTCCGGGACAGGGGCGCTTTTCAATACACCTTCAGAGAGCTTGCATTTAACCTGAGTCGTTCTCCGGATAAACTAAAGTCTCGTGCTTCTCACGAAACCCATTTGTACAACGGGTATGGTCTGGCTTTGGGTATGTTCAGAAATTTCAGAGGAAAACTAATTTCAGCCCATTCCAACAACGACGGAGTTTGGTGCCTCTCTGCCTTAAACGGGAACAAGCTGGTTGTGGCGGTGTACAACGATCTCACTACCGCTTCATCTTGTCAATTATCGGTAAAGGCTCCCGAAGGTTTTCAGTTTTCAGGAGCAAACCGGGTTTGGGCTGAAGATTCTTCCGCTGGAAATGCTGTTGTTGGAAAAAGGGAAACGCTTTCGGCCTCAGGTACAGAATGGTCCCAAAACCTGAATCTGTCTTTGAAGTCCGGAACGGTTCTCGAATTTGATCTGATAGGAAGTTTGCAGGCTCAGCCATTTATCATAAGGCAGTTCCTGGCAGATACTTTGCTGGCCAATGTTGCAGCCAATGGTTCTATGACCACCCAAATAGATATTCCGGACAGTATCGTTAATAATGCTTCGGGAGCAAGGCTCAAGCTGTATGTTCGGAATTTTTCTTCTGGCAGCTTGTTGTTGAATGGACAATCCTATTCGGATTTGCAGCGTGGCTTTTTTTCCTACATACCCGTTCCCATAAGCAACCTTCAAAATTCCAACACTTTGGTGTTTTCAGGAGGGGCGGCTGGTTTTGATGTCAATTTTGCTTCTATTGAGGTATTTAAGGGAAACCTGGATTCCAATCTCGTGGCTTCGTCAACACCTGTATTAGATGTCAATGCTCTCCTGGAGGTTTTCCCGAATCCGACTTCCGGTGAAGTTAATCTTAAATGGAAAGGGCATCAAACCCATTTTCAACTTCGGGATGCGTTGGGCAGGATTAAAGCATCTGGCTTGTTGGAGTCGGATAAGCGAGTTGGTTTTAATGATTTAGATCCCGGGGTTTACGTATTGTCGGCTGGAGGGGTTTATAAGAAGGTTTTGGTTCTGAAATAACTCCATTGCCCTTTCCTGAACTGTTGGCCAAAAAGGATTGAAAAGGTCCAATTTGATAAGGAAATTTTGCCCTATTTAAAAGCCAATTTGCATGAAGGATGGGAAGGGTTTAGTCCGCCCTGGCGGACCGGAGCGCCAGCGCAGCCCTGTACAGCCTGACCCCGACAAAGGAGGGGGCATGCCCAAAAATCAACATTTCTTCCCTGAAAATTGCGGTTGTGCGCCCTTCCGTTTCAATCAGGTTTACCTTAAAATGTTGATATCTACCAGATCCATGTCGGCGTAGTTGTAGTTTTCACCTGCCATTGCCCAGATGAAACTGTAGTTGTGCGTACCCGCCCCGGAGTGGATGCTCCAGCTCGGCGAAATGATGGCCTGCTCGTTGGATACAACCATATGCCGGGTTTCATGAGGCTCGCCCATCAGATGGATAATTTTCTGATTGGCAGGCAAATCGAAATAAAAATACACCTCCATGCGCCGGTCATGCACATGGGTGGGCATGGTATTCCATACACTTCCTGGTTTAAGTACGGTCAGGCCCATTACCAATTGGCAGGATTGAATGCCTTTTTCGTGGATAAATTTATACACTGTCCTTTGGTTGGCAGTTTCAGGAGCACCCAGTTCCATGGGATCGGCCTGAGCAAGGGTGAACTTTTGGGCAGGGTAAGTGGCGTGGGCAGGCGCTGATGTGAGGTAAAAGCGGGCCGGGGCCTGGCTGTTGTGGGACCTGAAAGTGACCGTTTTTGTGCCTTTGCCCAGATAGAGGCATTCCTTATTGTTCAGCTCAAAAGTCTGTCCATCTGCGATTACATAGCCTTTCTCTCCGGTATTGAGAATGCCCATTTCTCTTCGCTCAAGAAAGAAACCCGCTTTCAGTTGCTCATAAGTATGTAGTTCAATATCCCTGTCGGTGGGCACAGCCCCGCCCGTGATAAACCGGTCGTAGTGGCTATACACAAATTTGATTCTGCCTTCCAGCATCAGGTTTTCGATGAGAAATTGTTGGCGGATTTCAGCGGTATCGTAGGCAGAAAAGTCCTGTGGATGCGAGGCGTGGCGAATCTCCATAAGTATTGTGCTGAAAATGTTGTCGTTTGGTTTGTTTTGCCGCAAAGAAACAACGTCAGACAGCTGAAATGAAAAAAAACAATCTTAATTGGCTTTGGGTGGTCCTGTTATTATGGGCTGGTATTTGTGTTGCTCAGCCTGTAAAGCCTGGCCCGGTGTACAAAAACGCCCGGATTCCAGTGGATGAGCGGGCCAGGGATCTTTTATCGCGCATGACCCTGGAGGAGAAAATAGGTCAGATGACACAGCTTTGTGCAAGCAGCATTACCCTGGATGGGACAAAAAATCTCGACCTCAATCTGGATAAAATCAGGGCTTTCATCAAAAACGAGCATGTAGGTAGTTTTTTAAGCGGGACCGGAAAAGCGTCACGGTGGGTTGATTTTATCAGGGGGATTCAGGAAGTGGCGGTCCATGAAACGCGTCTGGGCATCCCGGTTTTGTTTGGAATGGACAATGTTCATGGTTCCAACTACACCGATGAAGGCACCATGCTTCCACACAATCTGAATCTGGGTTGCACTTTCAATCCTGCTCTGGCCGAAAAGGCAGGAACCATTACCGCAAGAGAATCAGGTGCTTTGGGGCATATATGGAATTTTGCACCGGTTTTGGATGTAGGCAAAAACCCCTGGTGGCCAAGATTGTACGAGACTTTCGGGGAAGATCCACTGGTTTGTGGCACCATGGGATCGGCATTCATCCGGGCTTTTCAGGATTCCGGGGCAGCCGCACCGTATCGCCTGGCTGCCTGTGCCAAACACTTTATCGGGTATTCGGATCCCAAATCGGGATGGGACAGGACTCCTTCTGAAATTCCTGACCAGATTTTACATGAATTTTTTGTTCCTCCCTTCCGGATGGCTTTTGAAGCTGGGGTCAAGACACTTATGGTCAACTCCGGAGAGCTGAATGGAGAAGCAGTTCATGGATCGCGAAAAATTTTAACCCATTTGCTGCGCCAGAAAATGGGCTTTGAAGGGGTGGTGCTCACCGACATAAAAGACATCATGAAAATGGTGGAAATGCATGGTGCATTTCCCAATGAGGCAGCAGCCACCAAAGCCGCAATTGATGCAGGAATCGATATGAGCATGGCTTGTTCTTCGACCGAATTTATTTCCATTGTGAAAAAACTGGTTGGAGATGGTCAGATTCGGGAAGCAAGGCTTGATACATCCGTATACCGGATTCTTAAACTAAAAATTGAGCTCGGGCTGTTTGAGCATCCCTTTCCGGAATTAAAGAAGGTGCAGGGATTGGGGAGTCAGGCCCATCTGGAAGACGCTACCGAAGCAGCCAGACAATCATTGGTTTTGCTTCGGAATACAGGACAGGTTTTGCCTTTGGCAAAGGAGGTCAAGTCGGTTTTGCTGGCAGGAATTGGTTCTTCATCCCGAAAGATGCTGAATGGGGCCTGGACTTTGGAGTGGCTGGGTGCAGAAGAAAACCGGCAACCTAAGGCTACTAAAACCCTGAAAGATGCCTTGATGGATCGTTTTTCAGATAAAAAGGTAATCCATTTGGATTCTGTAGGATTTGATATTCCTGGTAATCCGGAAAGGGAAATGAAGTTTTTGTCCCAATGGAAACAAGCAGCTGAAAAGGCCGAAGTTTTGGTTTTGGCTTTAGGGGAATGGCCCTACAGTGAATTCAAAGGGAATGCCAGCGATCTGGCGCTTTCGCCGGCTCAGAACCGACTCTGGAATGCAGCGGTTGAGACAGGAAAGCCTTTGGTGATCATTCTGTTGGAAGGGCGTCCCCGGATTCTTCCTCCTTTGCCTGAGGGCAGAAAGGCCGCATTGATTTTTGCAGGTCATCCGGGAACTGGCGGAGGGAAGGCATTGGCGGAATTGCTGGCTGGTGATTTTAACCCTTCTGGCAAGCTATGCTTTACCTACCCAGCCCATCAGGGTCATACAATTCCCTATTATCACAAGAAATCAGAGAAGTACCAGCCTGCATTTCCATTTGGGTTTGGTTTGCATTATGGACAGGTAGAAGTGGAGGGGGTATCGGTTTCCGATACAGTTATTCCCATGGGAGGGAAGATCGAACTACGGGTTTCGGTCCGAAATATTTCGGGAGGGCCTGTCACAGAAACAGTCCTTTTGTTCAATCAGGACGAGCATGGAACTCTTACAAGACCTGTTTCAAAACTGGTAGCCTTTGGGAAGTTGCCTTTGAAAGCAGGCGAGACAAAAGTTTGGTCTACAGAATTGGAAGCAGCTTCTTTATGCAGCTTTCCGGATGAAACCGGCAAAGTGCGAAAAGAGCCCGGTTTTCATACGTTGGAAGCAGGAGGGAAAAAAGTAAGGATCCGGATTCAATGATTTTTTTGCATAGACTTCCAACCATTTTGGTTTGAATCTTGTTTATCCCACCGGGATAAAATTTTCTTCTGAATTTGGGTTGAACGGACAAAGAATCTTTGCCGCTAGCTTTGAAAGACCCTCGTCAGTTTGTAAAATTGTGGCCTCATTTTTGTGAATATTTTGATTTCATTTTAACATCACTTATGCTTAAGTCATTACTCCCGGTGCTGGGTTTTTTGCTGCTCGCAATGCAGATCTTTGCTCAGGATCAGGTTCTGGAAAAAACCAATACAGCCGAACTCAACCGGATGTACGAAGAATTTACTCAGCGGGAAATGGAGACCCGCAAACGCATTGAGAAATATGCAGCAGAGAAAGGGATTCTTATTGATCACTATCTGCCGAACGGCAAAGTAATGTCGCTTGTTGGTTTTGATGAAACAGGTGCCCCATTGTATCAGAGAACGGACAATGCCCAGGCTTCGGCAACCATTGCAACCAAGCAGGTTTACCCCTCAGCCACTCTTGCGTCTAAATATAATCTTGCAGGCCGTGGCTTTATCGTCGGCGAGTGGGACGGTGGTACGAGCAGGCTAACCCATCGTGAATTTGAAGGGAGGTCCATCCAAATTGATAACGGAACAATGGCTGTCAGCGAGCATGCTACCCATGTGGGTGGTACATTGGTAGCCGGGGGGATTAACCCAAGCGCCAGAGGGATGGCTTACCAGGCAACCCTCTGGACAAACGACTGGAACAATGATGATGCTGAAATGACACTTCGTGCCAGTCAGGGTTTGTTGATATCCAACCATTCTTACGGAACCAATGCAGGCTGGGATTGCGATGCCGGTCCTTGCCAGTGGTACGGATCGGATGCCATCAGCACGATGTACGATTACAAATTCGGATTTTACGATAGTCAGGCCCGGGACTGGGACCGGCTGGCCTACAATGCGCCCTTTTATCTTATCGTAAAATCAGCAGGGAATTCAAGGAATGCGGGTCCGGGCAACAATCCTTCCCGCCCCAACAATGGACCTTATGATTGTATTCCAACCTATTCAGTCGCTAAAAATATCCTTACAGTTGGTGCGGTTAACGGAAACAGTGCTGGGTATTCAGGTCCTAATTCAGTGGCCATGTCAGATTTCAGCAGCTGGGGTCCGGCAGACGATGGCCGGATTAAACCAGATATTGTTGGAGATGGCGTAGGCGTTTTTTCTACAGGAAGCGCTAATGATCAGCAGTACATTACCCTTCAGGGAACTTCAATGTCAGCTCCTTCGGTAGCAGGCTCCTGTCTTTTGCTGCAGGAAATGTTCAGCAATACCCATAAAAAAGCCAAAATGTGGTCATCTACCTTAAAAGGGCTGGTGATTCATACCGCTGATGAAACCGGTTTTTTTCTTGGACCGGACTACCGTTTTGGATGGGGGCAGATGAATACCAAAAAAGCTTCGGATGTCATTTTGGGAGACAGCATCAGCAGTCTGATCAAAGAAGAGCAGTTGCTTAACCAGGCCACCCGTGAAATTACTGTGACAGCAAAAGGAACAGAACCTTTGGTGGCTACTTTGTGCTGGACGGATGTACAGGGAGCTCCTGGTCCTGCTGCGCTGAACTCAAGATTGAAAATGCTCGTAAATGATTTGGATTTACGTTTGGTCAATCAGGCCGATCAGTCTATTACCCTTCCATGGCGTTGCAATCCTGACAGTGTGACATCTCCTGCCAGAAAGAACGACAATAGTGTAGACAATGTTGAAAAGATTGAGCTTCCTAATCCCACTGTGGGACAAGCCTATAAACTACGGATTACCCATAAAGGAAACCTTCAGGCCGGACCTGGACTCCCACTTGCCCAAAATTATTCCCTGATTGTTTCAGGCATTGTGGCCGGAGATACTTCTCAGGTTTGTATTCCACTTCAATACATGAATTCAAAGACCGGTATTGTTGGAGATGGAAGTGGGGCCAGAGACTATGTACACAATGCAGATTGCGGCTGGGTATTGAATCCTGAAGACACAGGTTCGATTGTTCAAGCTGTTTTCCGCTCATTTAATGTGGCAGCAGGAGATACCTTGTATGCCTATTCCGGAACTTCTGCTTCAGGAACACTGATTGGTAAATTTTCCGGAAGCAGTTTGCCTGATACGCTTTTAAGTACAACTCCACAGCTTTACCTGAATTTCAAAACCAATGGATCCAATGCAGCTCCAGGTTGGGAAATCTCCTACTCTTCCATTGCAAAGCCTAAGTATACATTTAGTCCGGACGCAAGTACCATCTGTACCGGCAATAGTGTCGTTTATTCGATCGTAGCACAAAATGGCCCCACCACAGACTGGACCTACTCCTGGCAGTTTCCCGGTGGAAATCCTTCGACCTCAACCCTGGCAAGTCCAACGGTAGTTTATACAGATCTGGGTACCTATAATGCCACAGTAAGCGTGACCAATAAAGCTGGTGCGGCAACCCAAACCAAGAATGCAGTGGTGATTGTAAAACCACTTACTGCTCCGAATACTATTCCTTATTTTGAAGGTTTTGAATCTACAACTTTCCCAAACAATTCAAATCCTGATCTTGTATGGACCATTCAGGCGGATGTTAATCCGTGGGTAAGAAACACTTTGTCTCCATTTGCAGGATTAGGAGCCATGCGGATTAGAAACAATACTGGTAAAAAGGACAAACGTGAATTGATCAGTCCGGCATTTTCATTGGAAAATGTACCTGCAGAAAACAGATACATCACTTTCAGAATGGCTTATGCAAGGATTAATACCGCAGCTTCTGCAGATCAGCTCCGGGTACTGATTTCAACCAATTGTGGAAAAACCTGGACAGAAGCATGGAAGCGGAGCAATACTACCAATCCAAAACTGAGTACAATCGGGGATGGTACTGCCGATGTTGTTACCGGCTCATTCATACCAGAACCAAACCAATACCGCAAAGACTCTATTTCTCTGGCTTCTTTACCTGCAGACACCAAAAATCTGATTGTAAAGTTTGAAATGACCAGTGAAACCGGAAATTTCCTTTATCTCGATAATTTCTGGATTTCACAGAATGTTACCGGAATCGAAGAGGTCCGTCAATCCGTTAAAATGGATATGATTTTGTATCCCAATCCATCTGACATGGAGGCAAGGCTGATGATTAAAAGCCCGGGATCAAAGCCTGTTCGTATTGAGCTTCGTGATATTGCCGGCAGAACCATAGCCGTGAAAGATATTCAGGCATTCAATCTTTTTGAAACCGCTGAGTTTTCGGTGGGAGAAGCATTCCAGACTGTAGGTCCGGGTGTTTATTTCATCCACGCTCAAAGCGTTTCTGCGGAAAAAACCATTAAGTGGTTACGGAAATAATTAATCAGTTATGCAGCTCAGAAATAAATTACTCCCACTTCTTTTCCTTCCGGCTTCCTGGGCTTTTGCTCAGACAATTGTATATCCTGATGGCGTTTCGCCATGCGGAACAACAGAGGCCGTGCAAAAGTCTCTTGCAGAAAATCCGGATTTGCAATTGCAGTTCGATGATTTGGAGCGGTTTACCAAAGAATATATTGGGGCTCCTGGTGATAAGCTTTTAGATTCGACCATAACCATACCGGTAGTTTTCCATGTTTTCCATACCTATGGTGCGGAAAGGATTTCTGAGGCCCAGATGAAAGATTGCATACGGATTCTGAATGAAGACTATCAGAACCGGAATGCCGACTCTAATTCAGTTTCCAGTCCTTTCAGAAATCTTGTAGGCCGTCCACAGACGCGTTTTCGATTGGCCAAAAAGGATCCGGCAGGTCGTTGTACAAAGGGTGTTAACTACATTGAATCCAATCTACACCCAATTGGTGGCGAAAACCTGAAATCCGTTGTATCCTGGGATACCCGACGCTACCTCAATATTTGGGTTTGTTCGAATGTGGCCAGTGGTGCAGCAGCTTATGCTTATTATCCGGGAACCGCACCCGGGCAAAACAATGAAGGAATTGTCAGTCGAAGCGATTATGTTGGTTCTATTGGTACCAGTTCTCCGGGATACAAAGCAAGAACCCTGACGCATGAGGTCGGGCATTACTTTAATTTACCTCATACCTGGGGTAACAGCAATCAACCAGGTCTTGCAAGCAATTGCAACATAGATGATGGCGTTTCAGATACTCCCCTTTGTATTGGGGTTTCCAATTCAGGCTGCAATCTCAGCCAAAGCACTTGCGGATTTCTCGACAACGTGGAGAATCATATGGAGTATTCCAGTTGCCGCCGCATGTTTACCAAGGGCCAGGTACTACGAATGCATGCAGCTGTCAATTCAAACGCTGGTTTTCGAAGAAGTTTATGGAGTAATTCAAATATCCTTTTTACAGGAACTACAAATGACGGCCCCGGAGACGAGTGCCCCGCAAAAGTAGATTTCAAGTCCAACCTGACAAGATCCTGCGCAGGACAACCCATTAATTTTACGCAGCTGGCTTACAACGTCAATGATCAGTCAGCGTTGATTTTCCAATGGTCTTTTCCTGGTGGAACCCCGGAGACATCCAATCAGCCAAATCCGATCGTAACCTACAATACTGCCGGTTCTTATACCGTAAAGCTGGTGGTGTTAAATCCGGCAGGTAAGGATTCTCTGGTTCGAAATAACCTGATTGAAATCCTTCCAAACAATCCTGTTTATCAGGCGGGTGAGGTAGAAGGTTTTGAGACAACTACCTTCCCGAACTTCCCAGGAAATCCTGATAAAAACTGGGACATCA
>JBIPNA010000090.1:0-11315 GCA_044375665.1 Catalimonadaceae bacterium | reverse complement strand
CTCCTCTACTTTGTGGTTTTGAGTGATCCGTTTGTTGCAGGCACAAAACGTACAAAGGCTTTCGCAATAGGGAAGGTGAATGTAGATCTGAGCAGGAATATGTGCCTGGTTTCCAGACCAGAACCGCTGAAGGGCTTTTGTCCAGGTTTCAGGCGAAAAACCTGTTGTATCCCATTCGGGTACCGTTGGATAGGAAGTATACCTGGGAGCTGGCTGACTATACTTGTGTAAAAGATCTTTGAATTCCATGGCGGGCAACTGGCCTCAAAAATCTTACCGCCCATTGCCTGAATCCATGAGGCCTCTATGTTCAAAAACTGACCTTTATCAGTTTTTTTCAGATCAGGACTGAGCCTTTGCAATCCAGGACCCTCTTTCTGCTGCCGGCATGGCCCATGGCGCTCCATTGTTTTCCAGGTTGGCAAACATGGAGTTCCAGGAAGCGGGAGCCTGTGTTGCTTCCATAATGGAATATCTCCGCATTTCCAGGATAATGTCCAGCGGGTTGATTTGGATCGGACAAGCTTCAACACAGGCATTGCAGGAGGTGCAGGCCAGGATTTCTTCCTGACTTGTATAGTCCCCGAGCAAATATTTTCCATCCCCGGTCCAATTGGCATTGGTTTCCATGGCCTTGCCAATATCTTCCATCCGATCCCGGACATCCATCATTATTTTTCTTGGGGAAAGCTTTTTGCCCGTCAGGTTTGCAGGACAAACAGAGGTGCACCGGCCACATTCTGAGCAGGAATATGCATCCATCAAATGTTTCCAGGTGAGGTCCTGAACATCTCTGGCCCCAAAGCTTCCGGTCGCCGGAGGCGTTCCATTATCCTGAGCAAGGCCAAGGGCAATTTTTACTTCTGTTGTAACGGAGTCCATGTTCCGGATTTCGCCCTTGGGTTGAAGCCGGGCAAAAAAGGTATTTGGGAAAGCCATCCCGATGTGGAGATGTTTGCTATAGGTTACATACAGTGCAAAGCCTAAAATGCCTGCGATGTGAAACCACCACAATGTCCGCTCTGCAAAGGAAAGGGTGTCGGCTGGGATCCCTTGGAAAATTCCCATCAGTGAGCCACTGATAAGAAAAGAGCCGGTGGCGGGGTAATGCGCATCTCCCATTTGCTGCAAAACGGCGTCAGCTGCATTCATACTCAGAAAAGCAGCCATCAAAAGAATTTCAAAAACCAGGATCAGGTTGGCATCCAATCTTGGAAACCGGTTGAGGTCTGCAGATTGAAACCTGGGAATGGAAGTCAGGTTTCTTCTTGCTAAAAACACCAGGCAAACCACAATGACACCCAGGGCCAGGATTTCGAAAAAAGCAATCAGGGGGGTGTATAATTTTCCCAGTAACGGGAAGAAAATCCTGTGGGTTCCCAAAAGGCCATCGAGCACAATTTCCAGCACTTCCACATTAACCAGGAAAAACCCAACATAAATAACCATGTGCATAATGCCCACCAGCGGTCGGTCGAACATCTTTTTTTGTCCCAGGGCCATCCGGATCATATTGCTCCATCGTTCAGATTTTTGGTCTTCGATGGATATTGGTTTGCCCATCTGGATGTTTCGGATAATAAAAAGAACCCGTTTCCGAATCAGGAAAGTCATGATTCCCAATAAGATAAGAAAAAAGAGCTGTGCGATCATTCAAGCGTTAATTTGGCAGGTGCAACATAAAAATTAAAAAGGATTTGGAGTTTGGGAAATGAACCATACTTTTGCGGTCCCAAAAAGGGAGGGGATGTAGCTCAGTCGGTAGAGCAAAGGACTGAAAATCCTTGTGTCGTTGGTTCGATTCCAATCGTCCCCACAAAAAAAGGCCACAGAAATGTGGCCTTTTTTGTTTTTGAAATTTCATGTCAGCTGCCTTTCTCTGACATTTGTTTTCTGCACCCCATTTCCACAAAAATGCACTTCATAGAAAGTTCTTCTTAGGGTAATTGTGGATCTGATGACATGAACAACAAATTCAATCTACAAGGAGGCCCGCTCTTCTTTCACAAGGTTCAGCAAATAAGTGCCGTAACCACTTTTTACCAGTGGTTTGGCCAAAGCCTCCAACTGGTCTGCATTGATGTAGCCCCTGCGGTAAGCCACCTCTTCGATACAGCCTACTTTCAAGCCCTGACGGTCTTCAATCACCTGGACAAAATGACCTGCCTGCATCAAAGAAGCAAAAGTTCCGGTATCCAGCCAGGCAGTTCCCCGGTCAAGAATCCCAACCTTTAGTTTTCCCTGCTCGAGGTACACTTTGTTTATGTCTGTAATTTCCAGCTCACCCCTTGGACTTGGTTTCAGATTCCGGGCAATTTCTACTACCGAGTTGTCGTAAAAATAAAGGCCAGGTACGGCATAGTTGCTTTTTGGATGTTCAGGCTTTTCCTCAATCGAAATGGCATTAAAAGCCTTATCAAATTCAACTACCCCATAGCGTTCCGGGTCATGAACGTGGTAAGCAAATACGACACCGCCATCAGGATCGTTGTTGGCCCGAAGCAGCTTGCCCATACTGGAACCATAAAAGATGTTGTCTCCAAGTACCAGCGCTACTTTGTCGCTTCCAATAAATTTTTCTCCGATAATAAATGCCTGGGCCAGACCATCGGGAGAAGGTTGAACAGCATATTCAAACCGGCAACCCAACCGGGAGCCATCCCCAAGCAGTTTTTCAAAGTTGGGCAAGTCAGATGGTGTAGAAATAATGAGGATTTCCTTAATCCCGGCCAGCATTAAAATGGATAAAGGATAATAAATCATCGGCTTGTCATAAACCGGCATCAGTTGTTTTGAAACTGCCAGTGTGAGCGGATGAAGACGGGTGCCGGAGCCACCGGCCAGGATGATTCCTTTCATGAGATATTGAGAATCGTTGGTATTTTGCCCTTCAATTTTGAAAACCGGGGCAAGGTAGCCTCAAATCCTCCAATACCATGATCAAAAAAATCGAAACACCTCTTGCTCCTGCTCCCATCGGACCCTACAGCCAGGCAGTCGCTGCCGGAAACCTGGTTTGGGTGAGCGGATGTATAGCCCTTGACGCCAGTTCAGGCCTCATGCACCAGGATAGTCTGGAAACTGAAACCCGTAAAGTGATGCAAAACCTCAAAACCATTGTGGAGGCGAGTGGCAGTTCTATGCAGAAAATTGTGAAAACCACCATCTTTCTTACAGATATGGGGAGCTTTCCTTTGGTCAACGAAGTCTATGGCCAATTCTTCCATGCACCATTTCCTGCACGTGAAACTGTGGGAGTTTCAGCTTTGCCCAAAGGGGCCAGGGTCGAGATTTCCTGCATGGCAAGCCTTTAAAATTCAGCTGTTTTTTCCAGAATATTACACAAGGGAAATTTCCATGTTTTTGGCCTTTGTGGCCGGTGGACAAAAGAATTTACCTTTGAAAAAATCAAAACTACCCCGGTTATGAGCGATTTCTTTACCCTGAATAGACACCATTATTTCTCTGCCTTCGACGATATGGGCGACGAAAATGAGGAAGACATGGATGATGTGGATGACGTTGACGAAGAAGATGACTTCGCCGACGAAGACATGGACGAACTGATCTTTGACGAAAACGAAGAAGGCATCGACGATTTCGAAGAAGTGAAAGACATGGACGACCTCGATCTCGAGGACGATTTTGAAGATGAAGACGATTTTGAAGAAGAAGAAGAATTAACTGAAGAAGACGACTTCTAAGAAAAACCGGGATTTTAAACTTATCGGCACAAATTTTGTTGAGCAGGTTGTCAGTAAATTGACAACCTTTTTTTATGGAAACACAAGCCCTCCAACACATTCATATTTACACTGAGGCCAGTCCCAATCCAAATTCGATGAAGTTTGTTTTGAATCTTGTCCTCACACCCGAAGGAAAAGATTTCAATTTTACGCCAGACGCTCCTTTGTCTCAGTCTCCTTTGGCTGAGGCCCTTTTTCAGAATTTCAGCTGGATTTCGCAGGTCTTCATCCTCAACAATTTCATTACCATTACCCGCAACCACGACGAAGACTGGTATGCCCTTATTCCCGAAATCAAACCTTTTCTCACCACATATTTTTCAGAACGAAAACCCATTTTTGCCTTCGCCTCCGAGGCTGACATGGTAGCCGCAACCGAAAACCTCCTGGGAGAAACCGAGACAGAAAGGCAGATTATTCAATTACTGGACGAGTACGTAAAACCAGCAGTGGAAGGCGATGGTGGTGCCATTTCATTCCGATCTTTTCAGGAAGGCGTAGTTCATCTGGAGCTTCGCGGTTCCTGCAGCGGCTGCCCATCATCCACGCTTACGCTCAAGCAAGGCATCCAGAACCTGCTCACCCGTATGGTTCCTGAAGTAAAAGAAGTGGTGGCCGTCAATATGTAAGGGGCATCTTTTCAGCGGTTTTTCAGTACGGAAGCTGGCAATCAAATAGTGTATTGGGAAAAAAGGTGGTTTCCAGGAGGGCGGTTATTTCCGGTTAGAAATCTTATAGCGAACCTATCCCACTTAAAATCAGAGTCCGCAGCGGCGGCCAACGTATCTTCTCCAACCAAAGCGCTGCCACGCTTCAAAAGATATGTTGCTGAATTTTTGAGGTTCAGGCTGTCATACCGAAGTCCTGACGCATGCCCACGGATTAAAAATAATCTTATCGGGCGATTGGCTTTTTCCTGAAGTAGTATGAAAACCGTCTGAAAGACTTGGTGGAATTACTTTTTAACTCAACCAACAGAACCTTCAGGTCCCTTCTTTATTTTTTGTCTTTCCTTCCCCGAGCAAAATGGCCAGGGTTTCAAGTCCTTCGGTTCGGTCTGCGATCAGTTTCAGGATACTCACAAATGGAATGAAGAGGATCATCCCCGCTCCACCCCAAAGCATGCCACCCACAAGAATCACGACCATAATAACAAGTGTATTTATTTTCAGGCTGCCACCTACAGCAAAGGGGAAAATGAGATAGGCCTCCAATAGCTGAACAAAAGTGAAGACCAGAATTACATAGAAGGGATACAGAATTGAATTATAGGTAACCCAGGAAATAAAAATGGGTGGAAGTGAGGCCACAAGTATGCCTACATAGGGGATGAAGGTGAGGATGGATGCAATAAATCCAAGAAGGAAGGGTCTGGGCACGCCGATGATCCACAATCCCAGGCTGTTGAGCAATCCCACAATGAGGTAAACCAATAACATGCCCTTCACAAAGTTATAGTAGGCCACGATGGTTTCTACCAGGATTTCATGAATGCTTTCCCTCTTCCTTGCCGGGAAAAGCCGGTACAAAACCTCTGCCAGCATTTCTCTGTAAGCCAGAATCAGAGCGGAAAAAATGGGAACCAGGATCATAGCGAAAACGGCTTCAGAGAAGAAGAAGGCCGTGCTTCGCAGGACAGAAAAAGCCTTGTTGCCGGAATCCCTGATCAGGTTTTTTAGTAGTTCGGCTTGTCGGGCAGCACTGATACCGAAGCGTTCGGTAAGGAAGCCACTTAGCTGTCCGATAGATTCAAGCAGCTTGGCCCGTATGGTTTGCCATTCATTGTAAAACCCGATCATTTGAAGGACGAGTAAATCCAGGATGGCAAGCAGGATCAGGGTAATGCCCCCGACGGAAATGAAAATGGCAAGGTTGCGGTGAAGGCCTTTGTTTTCCATCCACCTGCAAACCGGAAAAAGGAGGAAACTGATGAGCGTAGAAAAACCAAGTGGCACAAACAGGGCCTTCCCGAAATAGAGTAGGAGGGAGCCCAGGAGGGCATATTCGAGCCAGGAACGTATTTCGGTTTTCGGAGAAAAATTCGAATTCAAGGTTTTCATAAATGGCCTGGGAGGAGTGTAAAACGAAACGATTTCCCGGAAAAAATCAAAATTATATCAGGGCATTTTCTTTGTCTGGATGCAATCTACTATTCTGCCTGATAAAGAAAGGCTTCGGACCCTTTGGGTTGTCTGGTTTTTAAGATCTGGTTGGAATTCCAGCAGGACCTGAAGTTATGGAAGGTGATGAACCAATAGATTCATTCTTTCCTTTTTAAACAGAAAACCCCGGTAGTGCAAACTGCCGGGGTTTATTGTTTACCCCAGATTCGAATGCAAACAATTGTTTGCGTAAAAATCTGGGATTACATCAAATGGAAACCAGTTTCATGGTTTTTCGGCTTTCCTCACCTTTGAAGGCCATGATGTGGCTTTCGATGGAAACATCAATGGTGGAAGTCAACAATTTTGGATTTTTATCCTGAATGGCATCCACAAAATTGGTGATAATGCCCCTGTCTCCGCCACCATGGCCTGAAGAAGCATCTCCGCCAAGCTGGTCTGTCCTGAACTCTTCTACCTTATTGCCATTGAAAGTTGTAAGTCTGAAGGACTTCATATCGCCTTCCAAATAACCTTTTGTGCCCATCAGTCGGGTTTGGCGCATCCCCATGCCTTCTTGCGGCGTAAATCCGGACATGGTGAAATTTACGGTAACATCGTTTTCAAACCGCATGCTTACCACCTGGTGGTCAACCACATCGTTGTCACAGTGGTAAACACAACGGCCATATGGACCCTCCTTTAAAGCTTTCATCCGGCCTTCCAGACTCAGATCTTCGGTAATGACGGAGACCGGCCAGCCCTTTCGGTTCATGTCCAGGTACACCTTCAAGGCAGAATACGGACAATCGGGTTCTGCTTTACAATCTTCAATACAGCGTTTGGAATGTACTGGAGGGGCATTTTCCGCCTTGAAATGCCTGAGTGAGCCGAAAGAGACAATCTGTTTGCATGGCTGATCTACCAGCCACCTCAGGATATCCATGTCATGACAGCTTTTTGCCAGAAGCATGAAGGAAGATTCGGACTCTTTCCGCCAATTCCCTCTTACATAGCTGTGGGCCATATGCCAGTATCCCACAGGCTCGAAATGGTCAACGCTTACCAGGTCGCCCAGAGCGCCGGTTTCGACAATGGATTTCAGTTTTTTAAAGTATGGCGTATACCGCAATACATGGCAGACAGCCACAATGGAGCCTGATTTTTTGGCCTTTTCCTGCAAAGCCAGACACTCTTCCAAAGAAGGGGAAATGGGCTTTTCCAGTAAGATATGGTATCCCATATCCAGCGCTTTCATTGCCGGACCAAAGTGTAATTTATCGGGTGTGGAAATGATGACAGCATCTGCGAATTTGGGCACCTTAAAAACATCTTCCCAGGTAGTAAAGCACTGTTTATCAGGGATTTGAAATCCCGTCCTGAATTTTTCACGCCTTTCCTTAATGGGTTCAGCCACCCCAACCAGTTTCATTTTCTCCGGATGGTCGGTGGCATACCTGCTGTAGGTGGAACCCCTGTTTCCGGCACCAATGGTTATTACAGTAACGGGTTTTTGCGGATCATGCCCAGCCTGCTGTGCAGAAAGGAACGGAAAGGAAAAAAAGCCGGGAATCAGGGATGAACCCATCACTTTCAAGGCATTCCGACGGTTTGGTATTTGGTTTTTATTCACTTTAAAAATTTGTTGCAGTAAGACTTAGCATTCAGGAAATGTTCCATGACAACACCATCCGGAAATTTGCGGGGCTAAGAGAAGATTCAAATTTGATTTTTGATGCCTTAGGGTCTGATCCTTATTCCTTTGGTCCAAATGATTTCAATTATTCCCAGCCAACAATATGACAAATGAAATGCAGATCAGGTGTTTTTGAAAATGGATGTTGGTCAAACGTTTCAGATTCAGACCAATTCTATGTCCACGAAATCCTCCGATGCAGGATGGACTGGCTTCAGGGCTTTCCGGGACGGAAATTTTGGATCCGGGCAACCCCAGTTTGCCCTTTTGAAACAGAACTTATTTCAGATAAGTGCCGCTGAAATCACAGGGACCCTGAAGATCGGGGCATTTTTCAGGGTTTTCGATCAGCCATTCTATGGCATATTTCCCATTCCAGAATCCATTCAGGTTGACGTGCACAAGGCAGTCTCCATCCTTGAAAAAACCGTGTTGGGTTCGGTCCATTTGAATAATGCCGGTTTTTTGGGCTGAACAACTTGCTTCTTCTTCCTGTACTTTAAAGGACCAGGAAAATGAAAAGGTTTTATCCCCGCGGTATTTCAGGGTAAGGCCTGCCTGAACCCCGTGGCTTTCGGTGGAAAGCTGGTAATTCCCGGAATATTGGTGCATTTCCGCAAAAGCCGATGATTCGTCTTTGGCCTGTTGTTTTCTAAGACGCTCTATTTCTTCTTCTTCGGTTTCTTCTTTTGGAAGTGGTTTTACCCAAAGGACAGGCCACTTTTCATCTGGCTCTTCATACCAGCCTGAGCGAAGGTCCGGTTTCATCAGCAGCCGGATGGTTTTGTCTTTGGTTTCAAAAATGCGGATAGAATCGGTTGGGGAAGTTTTTTCAAGCAAAAGGACGGGTTCTGCTTCAGGGCTTGCTTTCATGCAAACCCCGCCTTCAGCAGGACTCATCAGCCAGGTTCCATCTCCTATCTGGTATTCACCCTCAAAGATTGGATTTTCCTTAAAGGGAGGTTGTCTTAAACTTTCCTGGACTGTGCTGGCCAGGGTGTCTGAAGAACCTTCATTTCCTGCCGGGCCCTTTCCGCAGGAGAAATTCAGTCCCAAAGCAAGCAGGAAAAAAATAGCCGGATTCAGAACTGGATATTTCATAGGTTTCATTTGGTGTACAATTAAAAAAAGCTTGAGGTGGTTACGTGGGTACGTAGCGGTACAGCAAGGCGCCTATGGTCATAAACAACAGGTTGGGCATCCAGCAGGCAAGCAAAGGATCCATTTCGCCGGCTTGTGCTATGGTGCGGCTAACTATATGGAAAACGATGTACACAAAGGCCAGTGCAAAGCCAAGGGCAATCTTAACTCCTGAACCTTCTCTGGATTTTCGGGCCGATAAAATGACACCGATAAGGGTTAGGATTACAATGGAAAAAGGATACGTGAACCTCAGGTATTTTTCAACTTTATAGGTTTCAACATCATCAGCTCCCCTTAAAGTCAGGGTGGCAATATGCCGGTTCAGTTCAGGATTGGTCATCCGCTCATGCATTAAATGTTGGTTTTCAAAATCCGAAGGGTTCAGTGAGAGGGTAGTATCCAATACCGGAATTTTAACGGGAGCAGTTGGGAACTGGCGCAGATCTGTAATTCGGACGTTGAACAGCCGCCATTTCCTGTTTTCCGGCTGCCAGGCCATACGGTCGGCGGTCAGTTTAATGTGTAATTCGGTGCCTTTTATGTCCTCAAGAGTGCATCGGTTTCCTTCATGACTTTCATTATTGTAAGACTCCACATAAAAGTAAGTTGTTGGGCCAATTCTTAAATGGAAGTTTCTTTCCCCAAAAACAAAAGGGCTGTTCACATATTGATACTCAAAAGCAAGGCGGGTTTTATTGCAATTCGGGATAATGTAGGCCACCAAAAAAAATATGATGGTTCCGATCAGTGAGGCAGCCAGCAGAAAAGGAAACAGGATTCTGGCAAAACTCATCCCTGAGTTGAGCATGGCGATAATTTCAGTCCTGGATGCCAATCGTGAAGTGACAAAAACCGTGGTTATAAATACAGTGATCGGGCTTAGGAGATTGGCCATGTAGGGAATAAAATTCAGGTAGTAGTTGAATATGATTCTATACAGGCCGGGCTTATTGTTGATGAAGTCATCATTTTTTTCAACCAGGTCGATCATACAGATCACCAAAGTGAAATTCAATACGATGAACAGAAAGGACTGAATAAACTGCAGGAATATGTATCTGTCGAGAATTCCCAACCGGAGTCCGGAAAGGAAATTAAAGCGACCTTTCAAGGTGAAAAATCCTGGAGTCATCAGATTGCAAAGTTTGGCTCATAATGTTACGGGAATATAAAGTTTCAGGGTTGAGTAGGAGGAACACCCCGGGGAGAGGAATCTTGCATCATGCTTTCCCAAACAGGTAACGGCCAGATCAAACTTTCATTGGTGATCCCCATCATGAACGAGGCAGAGAGTCTGCCACACCTGATTGACCGGATCGAAGCTGAACTTTCTTCTGTCTCTTTCGAATTGGTGCTGGTGGATGATGGATCTTCGGACAATTCGGTTGCCGTAATTCTCAGCAAAAACCGGCCCTGGATTAAACTCGTGGTGCTGAATCGGAATTTTGGTCAGACCACTGCAATGAATGCAGGCATTGACCATGCCCAAGGTGATTTTATTGCCACGTTGGATGGGGATTTACAAAACGACCCTGCCGATATTTTACCCATGCTGGAACGTTTGGAAAAGGAAGGTTGGGATGTTGTGGCCGGGCGTCGGAAAAACAGAAAAGATGGTGCGCTCCTGAGAAAATTGCCCAGCCGGATTGCCAATGCACTTATCCGCAAACTGACTGGCGTTTACGTACACGATTATGGCTGTACTCTGAAAGTTTTTCGCAAGCAAATTGCCCAAAACCTGGGTTTATATGGCCAACTGCACAGGTTTATTCCTGTTTTGGCAAAAATACAGGGGGCCAGGATTACTGAAATGGACGTCCGGCATCACGCCCGACAGTTTGGCAAATCAAAGTATGGAATAGGCAGAACCTTAAAAGTGATGAGTGATCTGATCCTGATTCTGTTTCTTCAGAAGTATCTTCAACGCCCGATACACCTTTTTGGGCCCGTAGGTTTGGGTTGCCTGATGACCGGAATGGGCATTTGTTTTTATCTGCTGATTGAAAAAATATTGGGTGCAGATATCGGCGGGCGCCCCTTATTGACCCTTGGGGTCGTTTTCTTTCTTGGAGGCGTCCAATTGCTTTCTGTTGGGTTGGTGGCCGAAATGCTTACCCGAACCTATTACGAGTCTCAACAAAAACCCACATATGGGGTCAATGGAATTTACCAGGGATCAGATCAGATTGGTTAAGTCCTGGGCAAAGTCCCTGATTCAATATTCTATCAGCATAGTTGGCCTTTATTACGTTTTTAAAGGCCTTGAAATGGAAAAGATGAAAGACCTTATCCTGGAGGTCCGGTTTTTTCCGCTTCTGATTGGTTTGTTTTTTTTTAACGTCTCCAAACTTTTTTCTGCCATCAGACAGTCGAGAATTTTTTCCTGCATTGGCATTGAGATCCCTTTTCTGGAGAACCTGAAGTTGTACTACATCGGCATGTTTTACAACCTGATTTTCCCCGGTGGTGTAGGTGGGGATGGCTACAAAGTTTATTTGGTCCGCCGTTCCCATGGAAAAGGAGTCAGGTCGCTCCTGGGAACAACAATTCTGGACCGGATAACAGGATTGGTTGTGTTGCTGGGCATTTTGCAATTTTTACTTCCGCTGTCCGGGATAGCTTTCCTGA
>JBIPNA010000096.1:0-10879 GCA_044375665.1 Catalimonadaceae bacterium | reverse complement strand
TGGTAAGCCGGTATTTTAATCTTGACCAGAATGCTTCGTATGGGGTGGCTTTTCGTTATTATGCCATGGTGGATCTGGTGATTTTTTCTGCCCACATTGCTTTTCTCAATTCCTTTACCCGCGATCCCGAGCCGGAAGCAAAGCAGAAATTTCTGCGGTGGATGAAGGCTACGGCCCTGGCTTCGGTGCTGGGCCTCGTGGCTTTGTGGTTTAGTAAACCGATTTTTGTCTGGATCAATGGCGAAAAATATGCCGATGCCTTTCCCATTTTCGCTGCCTTCATGTGTGGTCTGGTGGTGTATCTGATCGCGAGTCCTGTAATATATGGAGTAGCCAGGAAACGTGCTTTCAAATCCCTTTTCCTGCTCAGCCTTTTGGCCCTTGTTTTTCAGGTGCTGGGGACAAGCTGGGCTGCACAGCATCAGTCTTTGGTTTTTGTGGCGGTTTCCAGTGTAATGGCAAGGGGTTTTATTTATCTGTCCTGTTTATATCTGTACTTTCGCAGCGCATGAAAGGATTTCTGAGAGCCCTGGTTTTCCTGATTCTGGTGAGCAGTTCCTTCGATATCCTGTTCAACCTGCACCTGGGTGGATTCAACATCCGTACCTGTTATCTGGCCTCATTTGCTTTTATTGTGTTGTATGCCATTGACGCAAAAGATGCCCGGCAATTTCGGTTTATCGGAGGAGGTTCTTTTCTGATCTGGTTTCTTTTCCTGCTGACTTTTGTGGGCAATACGCCTTTTCTGAACCGAAACATCGGCTACCTGGCCTGGTTGGTTTTCAATGTCATGGCCTGTTATGTATTGTACAAATTTGCCAGCAGGGCCGGAGCTGAAAACCTGATCAGGATGTATATCCTGAGCTTTTTTGTCATGGCTTGTGTGGGCATGGCCCAGTTTGCCCTGAGCACTGTGGGGGTGCATGTCCTGGTGACGATGTGGTGGAAAATCAACCAGATCCCAAGGGTGAATGCATTGTCTTACGAACCCAGTTACTATGCCACATATATGCTGATTGGCTTTGTGTTTCTGTTTTTTGCGCAAAAGAAAAACCTGTACTTCTTCAAGCCCCGTTTTCAGCTGATCATTCTGGTTTCACTGGTGCTGGCTATTTTGCTGAGCACCAGTCGGATGGGGATTCTCTTTATGGTCTTGGTTCTGATTTACGATTTTTCCAAAACAATCATCCGGGCCCTGATTACCCTGCGCATTTCCAAAGTGAATTTCTTCCTTTCCCTGGTGGTGTTGGTTTTTTTAGGAGCGGTTATGGCCAAGGCATTGATGGACAGGAAGAGCCGGCAGTTGTATCTTGCCGGCACAGGGCTTGAGTCAACCGCGGCTCATTCGAAGGACGCCCGGATTATGCAGATGTCCAATGTGCTGAATGTTTTTCTGGAAAGTCCGGTTGTGGGCTATTCACTTGGCGGCATAGCACCGGCCATCGCTGCATATTGGGGCAGTATTACCAAGGATCAGAAAAAAGCAAAGGAATTTGAAGGCTTGAATATTTTTCTGGAGGTGCTGGCAGCCAGCGGAATTTTTGGTTTTCTGTTTTTTATGTCCTGGCTCATCCAGTTGTTCCGGTCCAATATATTGTTGAGCAGCTATCTGGCCAGGGCCGGCTGGCATAGGGAAGCGGGCATTTTGGAGGCGTTGCGGTATGCCCTGATTGCAGAACTCTTGATTTTGGTGCTCAGTCAGAACATATTGCGACCTTATTTGTGGATGCTGATTGGCATTACAAATGCCTTGTATTTTTACTACAAAGACCGATTGTACGCACCATCCAAAAGTGCCTGAAGTATGCCAGAACCGGCTTCCTCTGTATCCCGACCCATATCCAGTCTTCGGATTGCCATTGTGCATGAATGGTTTGTGAACCATGCGGGCTCTGAAAAAGTAGTGGAGCAGATGCTTCAGGTTTTTCCGCAGGCAGATGTTTTTGCGCTTGTCGACTTTCTGCCAGAAGGCAAACGGTCCTATCTGGGTGGAAAAGAGGTAAAAACAAGTTTTATCCAAAGGCTTCCCTTTAGCCGAAACCATTTCAGGAACTACTTTTTTTTATTTCCCCTCGCTGTAGAATCCCATGATCTTAGAGAATACGATCTGATTTTATCCAGCTCCCATATGGTTTCGAAAGGGCTGCTTTGCAATCAGAATCAATTGCACATCAGTTATTGTCATAGTCCATGCCGGTATGCCTGGGACCTTTACCATCAGTATCTTGAGGAGTCTGGTCTCAACCGGGGTTTGAAGGGATTTCTGGCACAATATTTCCTGCACCGGCTGCGCACCTGGGATTTTATTTCTACCCAACGGGTAAAGCATTTCATAGCCAATTCGGCTTACATCGGTCGTCGGATAGCCCATGTGTACAACCGCGAATCGGAGGTGTTGTATCCTCCTGTAAATGTGGAGCGTTTTGCGCATCAGCCTCAGAAAGGGGATTATTATTTTGCGGCCAGCCGTCTGGTGCCCTACAAGAAAATGGACATTATCGCCCGGGCTTTCCAGGGTATGCCGGACAAAAAGCTGATTATGGTCGGTTCAGGCAAAGATGAGTTGAATATCAGGCGGTATTCGGCACCCAATATCGAATTTCATTCTGAAGCATCGGGCCCCGATTTCCTGAAGTGGATGTCGGGGGCGAAGGCTTTTGTTTTTGCTGCGGAAGAAGATTTTGGCATCACCATGGCAGAAGCATTGGCCTGCGGTACTCCGGTGCTGGCTTTCGGCAGGGGCGGGGCGGCAGAAATTGTGGAGGAAGGTAAATCTGGCTATCTCTTTCCTCAGCAGTCTGCCCAAAGTGTAGAGGAATGTATCCGGAGATTTGAAAATGAAGGACTTTCATGGGATTCCGAACAGATTTCAGCTTCGGCACAGCGGTTTTCTGAAACAGTATTCCGGTCGCGGCTGCTGGCTATTGTAGAAAAAAGATGGAGCGCATTTTCGGTATAACGATCCATCGGCTCCGGGAGGCCAGCCAGTTTCTAATCCTTGCTGGTTTGACGCTATGGTCGTTTTCTCTCCCTTTTGCCCAAGCCCAGCACACCCGTTTCACGTCCATTTTCCTCATCAGTTTTTTGGTAGGCTTTTTGATTTTCCTGCGCTCAGATGGATTTTCACTCTACCGGTTTCCCTACAAAGATGCGTTAAAGACATTGCCCTGGGTGACCATTGGTTTGCTTCCTTTAATGCACGGTCTTGACGGCGATTCCGGGAAAGAATTTGTTGCCCGGCTTCCGTTTTTGTTTCTTCCTTTTGCCTTTTTGTATTGGCAAAGGATTGTCCGGTTTCAGCCTTTTCCCTGGATGGCGCCTGCTTTTTTAGCCGGACTTCTTATTTGTCTGGGGGTTGTCTTTTCGTTTGGGCCAGTTTATGTATACGATGCCGTCCGGACCCTGGAGGATTCAGCTCAGGAAGGTATTTTCCTCATCAACCGACCTTATTTTGGGTTTGTGCTGGGTCTCGTTGCACTTATTGCCCTAAGCAGTCAGGGAACCTGGCTCAAAATGCCTGCCTGGGTGCAGGTATTGGTCGTGCTTGTAACCTGCGGTCTGCAATGGTTCATGCTCACCAAGCTTTCCCTGCTGGCATTTGCTTTGGCAATTACGGCAGGAATTCTACTGTTGTTAAAACGTTCTCCAGTCGGTTTGTTTTTGGGTATTGGCCTTATTCTTGGTGTTTCGATTTTTAGCGGCATACAATTTTTCCAATCCCCGGTCTGGCAGGAAATCAGGCAAAAAAATGGAATTTCCTACCACCATCTTCCCAAAGAATATTCGAACAGCATCAACAACAGGTTGATTCTCTGGAAGGCCTCTGTTTCTCTGATTCAGGAAGGGAAGATTCCAATTTGGGGTCAAAATCCTGAAGCACTTCAGTCAGCCCTGGACACTGAAGTAGCCAGACAAAACACCTACCTGGCCAGTCGTCATATGAACTGCCATAACCAGCCATTATATATGGGGTTGAAGTATGGAATCCCGGGTTTTCTCGTCTGGATCTGGTTCTGGGCCGGGCTATTTGTCCAATCCTGGAAATCGCCCGGGAAATGGCCATTTGCACTCACATTGTACATCTGGTTGTGCAGTCTGACGGAAAATTATCTGGATCGGGAAATGGGCATTCAATTGTATTTGCTGGTTTTCATACTGGTTTGGGCAAACCTCAAATCTTCCAAAGTTCCGGTTCGGTTTTAAAAGGACAGGTTTTGTCGCTTCCCTGTTTTCCCTTAGCCTTGTACCAGCACAACCCCTGATCATATTGTCTGCCGCCTTTCTGTATTCGGTCGTTTTTCCTGCCTTGGCTCTGGGGCTTCCGGTACTTTTGTTGCCAAGGCGGCCAAGGCCAGGTCTTTGGCTGGTGGCAGGTTTGTATGGGATGTATACGGTTTGGGTTCCCTGCACAGACAGATTATGGGGCATAACCCATTTCTTCGGAAAAGAAGTTCCCGCCGGAGCCGACATGGATTGGCTGGTCGGTACTGTTTATGGAATCGGTTTTTCTGTATATGGTCTCGCTTATTGGCTTTCTGAAAGATTTTGGCCTGGCCGGGAGGTTTTTTTTCAATCTCCTGATTTGGGTACCAGACAGAATGGAATCAAACTTGGAGTATTGCAGGGATTGATCTGGGTTTTGGTCATCTGGAATTTATTAGAGACAGGGGTTTCATTGAGGGGCTTGTTTGATCTGGGAAACCGAAACCCTGGCAATATTTTATTTAGTGCAGCATGGGCGCATCCATGGGTAGATTTGCTGTCGAACGCTCTTCCGGTTTGTCTTTTTCTTGATTTTTACCGGAAAGAAAAACCCGGGTATTATTGGTGGATTTTATTTCTGATCTGGTTTGGTTTTGCTCTTTTAGGTGGTTGGCGGTATCGGATCGTATTGATGGTTCTGTTTTTTGGCATTTACAATCTCAGGAAGTTTAACAAAGTCAGACCAATTCATCTGGCAGCCGGAGGTATGTTGATTGTACTGATGGCATTGCTTACCCTCAACCGGATGGCACTGGCAAAAAGACAGTTTGATGTGTTGACACTCGATGTACGCCAGTTTGATCTGCCGGCATTAAACATGGAGTTTTCGAACCACCGCACCTTTCGCTGCACATTGGAATGGATGAAAAACAGGCAGGAAAAACCGCCTGGAGTAATTTCCTGGTGGAATTTTGTGGAGCAACGACTGGTCCAAAAGTCAAAATTCCAGGATGGCCAGAGGCCCAGGCCCTGGATTCTGGAAACCACCAAAGCCTGGATTCCGCCCGGATGGCCATGGAATCCAAATCCGGCAGTTACCCAGATTGAAGAAGGTTTTCTCAGTTTTGGCTGGTATGGAATGTGCATCTGGATGGCGCTTTTCGGAATCTGGGTAGCATTCTTAGACCAACTGTCCCGTGGAAAGTTGGGAATGCTTTTTCAGGCAATCTGTGTAGCCTTGCTTTTTCAATGGATCAGCCGGGGATTTTTCCTGTTCCAGATCCAAATCACCCTGGTTTGTTTTATACCCGTTTTGGTATTGGCCCTGCCGGGTCCATATTTGCCCTATGATTCCAAACAACACAAGGCTTGACCTCTATGACAATTCCTGGTACAAACCAGGTGGAGGTCCCTTGAAGAGATTGGTTTGGTATTTTGTAAATGTAGTGGTCTTTAACCACGGATTTTTTCCGGTTTCGGGATTAAAAGTGGCCCTCTTGCGTCTTTTCGGCGCAAAGATTGGAAAGGGCGTAGTAATCAAACCAAGTGTCAATATTAAGTATCCCTGGAATTTATCGATCGGAGATTATGCCTGGATAGGAGAGGAGGTTTGGATTGACAATCTGGCCCCGGTGGATATCGGAGCTCATTGTTGTTTGTCGCAGGGATGCCTTTTACTGTGTGGAAACCACGATTATTCCAGGCCAACTTTCGACCTTCGGGTTTCACCCATCACTTTGGAGGAAGGCGCCTGGGCAGGTGCCCGCAGCATTCTTGCTCCTGGTTCCCGGATGGGTACGCATGCTGTTCTGGCTGCAGGTTCTGTAGCGTCCTTTGCCCTCGAGCCCTGGACCATTTATCAGGGAAACCCTGCCAAAATTGTCCGTTCACGAAAAACGAATTCGCCGATTTAGCACATTCTATTTTGATTATCAGCGTCATAACTGTCAGCTTCAACAGCGCCAAGACCATTCGCCAGACCATTGAATCGGTGCTGGGGCAGACCCACAAAGAGATAGATTACATTGTGATTGACGGCGGGTCGACCGACGGTACGCTGGACATCATCCGGGAATATGACGAGCAGCTTCGGTGGGTTTCGGAACCTGACCCTGGCCTTTATTTCGCGATGAACAAAGGCTGGGCCATGGCAAAAGGGGAATTTGTTGGATTCCTCAATGCTGACGACCTCTATTATGGCAATGATGTGCTCTACACCTACAACAAGTACATGGAAGTGCACAGTAACTTCTGGTTTTTTTATGCCGATCTTGTTTATGTAGATCCCATAGATACCGATAAAATTGTGCGTTACTGGAAAGCTGGTCCTTACAAAAGAAAGGCGTTTTTGTATGGCTGGATGCCTCCTCATCCCACATTTTATGTTCGGAAAAAATGTCTGGAGGCCCTTGGTGGATTTAAAACCAAGGATTTCCGGACTGCTGCCGATTACGAACTGATGCTCCGTTACTGTTATAAGATGGGGTTAGATGCCTACTACATTCCCAAGCTAATGGTAAGAATGCGGATTGGAGGTGTTAGCAACCGGTCTATATTGCACAGGCTTCGGGCCAATCTTGAAGATTACAGGGCCTGGCGAATAAATGAGATGTGGCCCATGATCCTAACGATTCTTCTGAAGCCTGTCCGGAAAATCAATCAGTATTTTATGCGTCCTCCAAAACCCAAAAGGGAAAAATTATGAAAATTTATACGAAAACAGGAGATGCGGGTTCGACCTCTCTGGTAGAAGGTACGCGTTTGTCAAAAGGGCATGACCGGATTGAAGCCTATGGTTCAGTGGATGAGCTGAATTCCTTCGTAGGTCTCCTTGCGGACCAGGATGCGTTAAGGAGCCGTTACCCATTTTTGAAACATATTCAGGATAATCTGTTTGTAATCGGGTCAAATCTTGCCAGCGATCCGGGGAAGAAGTCCACCATTATTCCCCCGGTTCCCGAGGAAGACATTGCCGGATTGGAATCGGCTATGGATGAGATGGAAAAACTGTTACCCGAGTTGCGGCATTTCGTTTTACCTGGAGGACATCCGGCTGTAAGTCTTGCACACGTAGCAAGGACAGTTTGCAGAAGGGCAGAGCGGGCGGTAATCCGGCTGGGAGGCGGAGAGGAAGTTCCCGATCTTGTGGTGCCCTATTTAAACCGGCTTTCAGACTATTTCTTTGTTTTAAGCCGGGCTCTTTGTCAGGAACTTGAAGTAGAAGAAGTCCGCTGGCAGCCCCGGAAACAGAAGAATTAGTCCTGACTAAAAGGTAATTGAAGCAAATTCGAAAGCCTTTGATGCACCTGTCAATTTACTGGCCCACCTTTGCAGCATGAATCTTCAAAATGCAAAAGTCCTGATAACGGGAGGCTCCTCAGGAATTGGATACGAAACGGCCCATCGTTTGAAACTGGCAGGCGCAGAGGTAACCATCACCGGAAGAAATCCTGAAAACCTGTTTAAGGCGGCTGTTGAACTGGGTGTTCACCGCATTATTGCCGATGTTGCTTCAGAAGAAGATTGTATCCGGTCGGTAGCAGAAGCAACCACAGCCATGGGCGGTTTAAATGTGCTGATCAACAATGCCGGATATGGATATCTGGCTCCGCTTCCCGAAATGGATGTTGCACAGTTTGATGCAATGATGAACGTAAATCTGAGGGGGGCGATGTTGATGGCCAGGGAGGCTTCAAAGATTTTTATTGCCCAGAAATACGGCAACATCATTAATCTGTCGAGCACGGCAGGTTTGGCAGGTATGGCAAACGGAACGGCATATTCAGCTTCAAAGTTTGCCTTAAAAGGCATGACCGAATCGTGGAGTCATGAATTGCGGAAACATAATGTCAGGGTAATGCTGGTGAATCCTTCTGAGGTGCAAACGAATTTTTCCGTAAATGCAGGGTACGAAGCAAGACCTTTTAATTCCTCCAAATTGGAAGCTCAGGAAATTGCCCATACCATTCTGGCCATGCTTCAGATGAGGGATATTGGTTTCATAACTGAGGCTACCGTTTTTGCGACCAATCCACAAAACTGATTTCAAAAAAGACTTCAGGTTTGCCTGAAAATGGGTTCAATTCCAGGTAGGATTAAGATTTTTTTTTAAAAAAAATGGTTTGGCTTAAAGGCATCCCTTCCCAACAGAGAAAGGGTAATTCAGACCAATTATGGTAAAGCCTTTGGCAGACGTTCTCCCAGACCAAACAATATTTTCTCTTTGCATTAAGCCAGGATTAAGTTAGTGGATCCTTTTTGTTGGGAAGTGCTTGATTTTTAACCGACTTGGCTAATTTCGCACTTCCAAACATCAGTCGATTTGCAGGAAAACTACATCAGCTGGCATTCTCCATCCCTCAACAGGAATATGGAAATGCTCACTTTCGGCCACTCAGGAGTTCCAGTACTCCTGTTTCCAACCTCGATGGGCCGCCATTTTCAAAATAAAGACTTTCATCTCCTCAACTCCATTGCCTGGTTTGTAAATGAGGGTTTGGTGAAAGTCTATTGTCCTGATTCTGTGGACGAGGCTTCATGGTACAACAAGTCCATTCATCCTTTCGATCGTGTAAATACCCACAAGGCTTACGACAGGTACATCAGGGAGGAGGTTTACCCTTTGATGCTCAAGGAAACCGGAATCGGGCGAATTGCTACTGCAGGTTGCTCTTTCGGGGCTTACCATGCGACCAATTTTGCTTTTCGATATCCGGAGCTTGTGGCCTGGTGTTTCAACATGGGTGGTGCATTCGATATTAAGATGCAGATGGATGGCCATTACAACGAAGATACCTATTACCACAACCCCATCGATTTTATCGTTCATGGAAACCATCCGGATTTATGGCGGATGGGCATTGTTCTCGGTGTAGGTGAACATGATTTTTGCAGGGCCTCCAATGAGCGCCTTGCCGGCATCCTTCACGGGAAAGGAATGAACCACTGGCTGGACATCACTCCGGGTGGAATTCATGACTGGCCAGCCTGGAGGGAAATGTTTCCCCGCTACCTGGGCCGGATGCTCAATTGATTTTTTTACCTTCAGACTTAACTTTTTATGAAAAAGATCGGAATTTTATTTGGCCAGGAAAAAACCTTTCCTCAAGCCTTCATTGAAGCAGTAAATGCAAAAAAAGAAAAAGGTATTGTAGCAGAAGCAGTGCATATCGACAAAGTAATGCAGGGCGAGGCTACAGATTATGCCGTAATTATTGACCGCATTTCTCAGGACGTGCCATTTTACCGTGGATTTCTGAAAAACGCTGCCATTTGCGGAACTGCTGTCATCAACAACCCATTCTGGTGGAGTGCAGATGAGAAGTTTTTCAACAATGCACTTGCTACCAAAATTGGTGTGCCTGTTCCCAAAACGGTATTGCTTCCATCCAACCAGCTTCCCGCTGATACCAATTCTGATTCATTCCGGAATCTGGCCTATCCTCTGGACTGGGATTCAATTTTTGAATATGTGACGTTCCCTGCCTACTTCAAACCCTTTGCGGGCGGAGGATGGAAAAACGTGTACAAACTCGAAACCGCAGACGACTTTTTTAAAGCGTACAGCGAAACGGGTCAGCTGGTCATGATGCTTCAGGAAGAAGTTGTTTTCGACGATTACTACAGGTGCTATTGCCTGGGTGGTAAAGAAGTCCGGATCATGCAATATGAGCCACGCAATCCGCACCATCTGCGCTATGTAACAGATGCCAAACCAGCTTCGAAAAAGCTGCTGGCCACCATTAAAGACTATGTCCTTCGCCTGAACAAGGCCCTGGGATATGATTTCAATACAGTTGAATTTGCCATCAGGGATGGGATTCCTCTGGCCATTGACTTCTGCAATCCCGCCCCTGATGCCGATGTAAATTCAGTCGGTCAGGATAACTTTGACTGGGTCGTGGACAATGCTTCGAAAATGGCCATCGCCAAAGCCAAGGCACATAAAGATGGGCAGATGAACCTTACCTGGGGTAGCTTTATCAGCGAAGCAACAGCAGGAAAACTCGTGACCGCCGCCACCAGCAAATAGGTCGTTAATTTTATTTTCAGATTTTAGGGAAGCATCGTTTCAAATGGTGCTTTCCTTGTTTATTTTCGCCCCCTTTCCTTTTGTTTAATACTCTGTAAACTCCATTGCATGGAATATACCCTCGGCATCGAAGAAGAATTCATGGTTATCGACCCTCAAACGAGGGAATTGCGGTCCCACATGCAACAAATTGTGGAAGGAGGAAAAATCCTGTTGAAAGAGCAGGTCAAGGCCGAGATGCATCAGGCAGTGGTAGAAGTTGGAACCAACATCTGTCGCAACATTCAGGAAGCCAGACGGGAGGTCACCTATCTTCGGAAGGTTATTGCCGAACTGGCCGACAAATCGAACCTTCAGATTGGAGCAGCAGGAACCCATCCTTTCTCTTTATGGTCCGAACAGGCAATTACTGATCATCCACGCTACGAAGAAATTGTTAACCAGCTTCAGGATACAGCAAGAGGCAATCTCATTTTTGGATTGCATGTTCATGTCGGTATAGAAGACAGGGTAGTTGGTTTGCACCTGATGAATGCTGTCCGGTATTTTCTTCCCCACGTCTTTGCCCTTTCTACAAACTCACCTTTCTGGGAAGGAAGAAACACTGGTTTTAAATCTTTCAGAACCAAAGTATTTGACAAGTTT
>JBIPNA010000430.1:0-2975 GCA_044375665.1 Catalimonadaceae bacterium | reverse complement strand
AATTTCTCTTCAAAAACGGCAAGTAATTGACTGATAGGAAAAATAAGTAAAGGGCGATAAAAAGAAAATAAGAAAAATCTAATCCAAACGGGATCACACAGGCGAAAAGCGACTGAAGCACTCAACACCATGAGTGCTTTTTTATTTGCCTTAGCCTGGCTTCCGGGCTTGGTGTTATAAAAGTGTATACCACGTTGTTCGGCCAGCTCCATGCAACAAAAGGTGGTTTTTTTCCACCAAAACCCGGAAGTGCTGCTTGAGTGTATTCCGGCTGGCTCCGGTTAATTTGATCATTTCACCTGTGCTGACCCGACCATGCTCCCGGGCGAATTCAAGAATTTGGACAGACAGTTCTGGTAATGTGGACAGTACAATTTTTTCCCGGTCTACTTTTTTAGCCAGATTTTGTTTTTGCTTTTGCAGGGCATGCAGGAAGAAATAGACCCAGGGTTGCCAATCAGGTTGCCCGGATCGGATGGTTCCTTGTGTTTGTCTCAAAGCCAGATAGTAGGCTTCTTTGTTTTGCTCGATCACACTTTCAAGTGAACTGAAAGGCACATATGCGTAGCCGAATTTGAGCAAAAGTAAGGTGGTAAGAATGCGGCTCAATCGCCCGTTTCCATCCTGAAAGGGGTGAATTTCAAGAAAAACAACGATAAAAACGGCTACCACCAAAAGTGGGTGCAGGATTTTTTCTTCCAATTGGTGTTCCAGCCATTCAATGAGTTCCTGCATCAAACGGGGTGTATCGAAAGGTGTAGCGGTTTCAAAAACAATCCCGATTTGCTTTCCCGTTTCGTCGAAAGCTCCTACAGAATTTGAATTGGTTTTATATCTTCCACGGTGCCATTCATCTTTGTCGCTGAAGACCAACAAGTCTTTGTGGAATTGTTTGATATAGTTTTCAGTTATTGGAATGTCATTCCATGCGCTGAAAATTGTTTCCATAACCATGGCGTAACCAGCCACTTCCTGCTCGTCTCGAGAGGCAAAAGATTTGATATCCAGATTGGAGAGAAGCTTTTCGACATCCCGGTCGGATAATTTGCTCCCCTCAATTCGGGTTGATGACCCGATGCTTTCAATGGTTGCTACCCGTCGCAATGCAGAAAGTCGCTCAGGCGCTAATCTGCCCAAAGCCTGCCACGCCCCTTTAAATTCATCCAATTCGCTGATGCGTTTAAGAATTTCAGGACTGATATGTATGCTACCCGAGTTGAACATTTGATTTTCCAGGCCCAATTATACACCCATTTACACCCAATTAGCAAAGGAAAGGTGAGCAAGAAAACAACAGTGATTTCATGGCTAAACGGCAACGGTGTAGGTCAATTCATGGCGGAATCCAGGTTTTTCTTTTGAGGTAGTTAAAAGCATTGGACGAAAGCCCATGTTTTTGTTTTCACCACTACCCTGGTTTGGCACAGCATTATCTCAGATGAACCAGGGTTTTTCCAATTTCATCCCGAAGATCTTGAGCCACATGGACTTCATCTGCGAACTCTGGCCATCGACCTACTACAGCACTTATTTCCTGGATTACCTTTTCTGCTTTCTTGTTTTTAATGGATTGCCCGATGCTCAATAAGTCTTGCTTCGTCATGTCGGTTCGTTTGCCATTTACGCTTAAAGCATGCTGACTTACCCATTTATGTTGTGGCTGATACGCGTGGCAAATATCGTAAGCCGGAGCCAACTCCCATTTTCCACCCTTCTTTAGCCTGAAAGCAAAGTTTTTCGTGTGGTCGTCGCAATTCCGGGCAAGGACATTAAACACCATTCTTCGGAATAGTTGCTCCGCAGCAGGATAAGGCATCTTTAGTTCCCGCATGGTTTGAAAAAGTTGTTCATAACTAAAGCTGCGCACCTCATTGTAGTCAAAGTGTTTCATGGCACAGAAGGTCTGCATATGATGTTTGGTTGAACCTTCTTCCCGGTCAAAACGCCTGGTCATAAAGTGTGCCCTACCGTTTTCCTCCAACAACCGGGAAGGCATCATTTCAATGCCGCAGGCCCTTGCCATGTTGTAGTAAGCCATTTCTACCCGACCATATCCCTTACTGGCGCCCAGTTGCACATCGCTGACCCCATCGAGTTTCAGCAACCAATGTTCAAACCCTTTTGGAGCATTTGTCTGGCCTGATTTTACTTCTCCTGTTTTTTCATTGAAAGCAATCACAGCTTTTGGTCTGGCGCCACCAGCGGATGTTCCAATTCTCAGGATTTCCATCATCGCTTTTTCTTCATCAACCTGAAGATTGGTGGTGAAGGCCTCCTTTTTAGAAAGCATTCTATGAGCGATATCGACCAGGTCCTCTATGTCTAGGGAAAATGTTTTTTGGCTTTCCTTTAAAATAACCGGTTCAAACTCTAAAGCCCCCATTCCCCGGGTTCCAATAAAACACAGCATTTCCACCGGATTCATGCTGTCTGCAGGCCTTCCCTGGAGGGCAAGCCACAAATTGATCAGTTCGTTGCCGTATCTATCGGGTAAAACATCAGCCAATAAGCCCGGCAGGCCCTTGAAGGTATCCATGGCGGGGACCGTTTTTTTTCGCAAGGCAGGGAAGTTAAAACTGCTTTTGGCAGAATTGACCGGCATTTGCAGGGGGGCCAGATCCCAGCTATGATTTTTGAATTTCGAATCGTATTCAAATGTGGCAATACCGGTATCTTCGTCCCAGGCCACTGCACCCACCAACTCACCCCATATTTTTACATAGGCGGTATTCATACTTACCAGTTGCTTTCCTGAGTATTATCTGTTCTTTTCCCTCTTGCTCTTCTTTTGGTCTTTTGCTCCAGTTTGGCCAATGCCATCGGACTCATATTTTTTGGAACAACAAATGCATTCATGATGTGCAACTGGTCCAAAACCCTCAACACCTGAATTAAGGTTGCCAGCGTGACCGTTTCACCCCTTTCAAGTAAGCTTAAAGTAGATCGGCTAATACCAGCATCTTGTGCCAGCATCT
>JBIPNA010000089.1:0-11368 GCA_044375665.1 Catalimonadaceae bacterium | reverse complement strand
GTCTTGAAGCAGAAGCAAAAGTTAATGTTGCCCGTGTTGCTGCTCAGGCAGCAAAGCAAGCTGCGGAAATTGCAGCGGCTGCACCGGCCGAGGAAGCGCCTTCTGAAGTTGTTGCTGAAGAGGCAACCCCATCGGTTTCAGAAGAATCAGTCCCAGCTCCTGTAGCTGAGGTGGTTGTTGAAGAATCAGTCCCAGCTCCTGTAGCTGAGGTGGTTGTTGAAGAATCAGTCCCAGCTCCTGTAGCTGAGGTGGTTGCAGAAGAATCAGTCCCAGCTCCTGTTGCTGAGGTGGATGCCGAAGCGCCTGCTGCAGCGGAAGAAGTAGCTCCTGAGGTTGCTGAAGTTCCGGCACCTGCGGTGGAAGCTGCTGAAGTTACTGTGCCTGAAGCTGCCGAAGAAGCTGCGCCGGTTGTAGAGGCTTCTGCTGAAACACCTGTATCAGAAGAATCTGCAGTGTCATCTGAAGATGAAAAAGAAACCCCTGCAGCGGGATAAAAACTGAATATTTTCCTGATTTCATGGATAAGGATCACTGTTTTGAACTTGGATACATACTCCGGGCCCATGGGCTTGATGGAGGAGTTGTAGCCAGGTTTGACGTGGATGAACCTGCCCGATATTTTGGAATGGATGCTGTTTTTCTTGAAATCTCAACTGGATTGGTACCTCACCTGATTCGCTCTGTCAAACCAATGGCAGGTCAGCAGGTGGTACTTCATCTTGAGGGTATTTCCAACGATACAGCCGCCCATGCACTTAAAGGTTGTCGCCTTTTTTTACCTGAGCAAGCCTTACCAAAGCTTGATGATGGCCAGTTTTATTTTCATGAATTGGTCGGAGTAAAAGTGGCGGATCTGCAAGTCGGGCCCCTCGGGACTATTCGTGAAATTCTGGATTTTCCTCAGCAAACCCTGGCCTTAATGGATTGGAAAGGGAGCGAAGTGCTTATCCCGGTTCATCCGGATATCACTCTTCGCCTCGACAGAAAGTCGGGCACCCTTTTTACACAATTGCCAGAGGGTTTGATTGATGTGTACTTACAGGAACCTAAACAAGATGAAGTTGATGCGAATTGACATCATTACATGTGTTCCTGGTCTTCTTGAAGGTCCATTCAGCCATTCTATTCTTAAAAGAGGACAGGAGGCCGGACTTGTGGAAGTGTGTGTGCACAACCTCAGGGATTACGCTACCAGCAAGCAAAAGCAAATTGATGATTATGCTTTTGGCGGAGGTGCGGGTATGGTTATGATGATCGAGCCTATCGAACGCTGTATTTTATCTTTAAAAGATCAGCGGAATTACGATGCCGTCATTTATACCTCTCCTGATGGTGAGAAGTTTGATCAGGGGGCCGCAAACCGTATGTCATTGTTGGAAAATCTGATTATTCTTTGTGGTCACTACAAAGGAGTTGACGATAGGGTCAGGCAACATCTGATTACCCATGAATACAGCATTGGTGATTATGTATTGTCTGGAGGCGAATTGGCAGCCGCGGTTATGACCGATGCTATTTTCAGACTGGTTCCAGGCGTTATGAATGATGAGACATCTGCCTTGACAGACAGCTTTCAGGATGGGTTACTGGCTCCGCCAGTTTTTACCCGCCCTTCTGACTACAAGGGCTGGGTTGTTCCAGAAATCCTTCTGAGTGGCCACCAGGGGAATATTGATATGTGGAGACACGATCAATCTCTCGAAAGAACACGGGTTCGGCGTCCGGACCTGTATGCAAAACTTAGTGAAATTCAATTGTAAAATCGTAAACAACAACATAATGTCAGAGCTCATAAAATTCGTTGAAGCTGAAATGGCGGAAAAAAGGGCCGGGATGCCTGACTTCGGTCCCGGAGACACCATCAACGTACATGTTAAAATTAAAGAAGGAAATAAGGAACGTATCCAGCAGTTCCAGGGTGTGGTGATTCAGCGCCGCAATCCAAATTCCAATGGTGAAACATTTACTGTTCGTAAAATTTCCAATGGAATCGGGGTAGAGCGGATTTTCCCTATCCTTTCTCCTTCTATCGACAAAATTGAAGTGGTCAGAAAGGGTGCTGTTCGCAGAGCCCGTTTGTTTTACCTTCGTGGAAAACAAGGCAAGGCTGCCAAAATTAAAGAGAAGAAAATGGCTATTGCCTGATTAAGCCATTCATTATAAAAAGGGCCGGTCAGGCCCTTTTTTATTTTGCGGGAATGGAACTGGTAAGAGATCTCAGAAATGCTTCCAATTGTTGTTTCTCAGTTTCATTTAAGACCAATCCTTTCCGGATGGTACTATCAGTCCCGATTGGTTGATTAACAACAGCTTCAGGGCTTGCATAATAATCAATGACTGACCGTAACGTAGGAAAAGCACCATTGTGCATATAGGGTGCGGTCCTGGCCACATTCCGTAACCCAGGGACTTTAAATTTGCCCAAATCACCTTTTTCAAGGGTTATCGCATATCTGCCGGGATCATTCCAGTCTTTTCCATTGTAAAGCCCGATATTCTTGAATTCATCTCCGGTAAAATCGGGGCTGAAATGACAATCAAAGCAACCAGCTTTTCCAACAAACAAGGCATGCCCGGCTTTCGCAGCAGGATCTAGTGTTCCTTTTCCATTCATGTAAAGGTCGAAAGGGGAATTGCCCGTTTCCAAACTTGATTCATAGGCCCCAAGAGCCTCAGCCAGGAATTTTTCGGAGGGCAGGCCACCGAAAACCTCCTTGAAAGCTTTGAAATAGGTCTTGTTTTTTTTCAGTCTAGCTATTGCTTTAGGAATTGGTAGATTCATTTCACCTGGATCGCGGATGGGGAAAAGTGCCTGGTGCTCCAAAGAATTTGCACGGCCATCCCAAAAGAGCAAATCCCGGTTGGCCATGTTCAGAACAGAAGGTGTGTTTCTTTTGGTAAACTTTCCGCCCACCCCTTTGCTGAAAGGCAATGAGTCGGCAAAGCCATATTCAGGTTTATGGCAGGATGCACAGCTTACACTTGAATCTGAAGAAAGAATAGGATCGAAAAATAATTGGCGGCCTAAAGAAATTCTTGTCCAGGTCTGGTTCGGATTTAAATGTACAGGCTTGCCCGGAAATGCAGATGTCAATGTCCAAAAAGCAATACCACACAGGAATAGGCTCCGGATCGTGTTATGAATGGTTTTCATCCTGATTTTATTACAGTTTGCAATCAAGCCAATTCTCCGGTTTAGATAAAAATTATAGCGGCATTCCCGGACATGATTTTCGACAGAAAACAAAGTCATCGGCAAATCGTCTTTTTTTTGAATTTTCGCCCCATGAATCTGAACAGACCTCTGACCCGTTTCTTATTAAAGGCGGTAGTATTGTATTTAGGTTGGCATTTATTGTGGTATAATTGGCTGGAGCCTGATGGCAGGGTAAACCACTACCTGACCTACAACACGGCGTCCATTAGTGCATTGGTTTTAAATGCCACAAGCGATCACAGTTTTTCTTTGTCCCCTTTTTCAGAGCAAAACACGTATTTATTCAAAGATCAGGTGCCAGTAGTGCTCATAGAGCATGGTTGTAACGGATTAATCCTGATGGTTTTGTTTGCCGGATTTGTGCTGGCATTTCCCGGGCCATGGAAAACAAAGTTGTGGTTTATTCCCCTTGGAATTCTTGGGATTTACCTTATTAATTCGCTTCGTGTTATTGGTTTGGCTGTGAACCATATGGTTGCCAAATCATCTTTTGATTTTAACCATAAATATACATTTACCATTCTTGTATACGGAGCGATTTTTGGTTTTTGGATGATTTGGGTAAACCGCTTTTCCGGAATACATGCAAAATAGGGGATGGGGTAACAAAATAGGACTTGCCTTTAGTTTTCTGGTTTGGATTTTTCTTTATCAGTTTTCAAAGGAAATTTTTGAGTGGGGAAGACCGTTGGTACTCTCCTTTTACACTACAGGAATCGGAAAGGCATTGCTCAAGGTGTTTAGAGACTTGCTGCACTTCTCTGCTGATAACCCTGATTTCTGGATTAAAATTTTGTTTTCGCTCTTTTATATTTTGAGTTACCTATGGTTTATGGGATTGTACTTTGGATTCAGGTCAATCAGACCCCTGCTTATTTCAGTCTTTGGCGGATTTTTACTCCTTTCGATTGGATTGAATGTGATGGGTAAATTACTTGGAATTGAATCTGCAGTCCTGTTGTCCCGAAATACAAATGACCTGATGGTCTCTCCTTTTATGTTGGTTTTTCTATTTCCGGTGGTCAAATTGTACTTTGCAGATCTGGGAAAAAAGAATTGAAGGTTTTAGCAGGCATATTGTTTTTTTTAGTGATCTCCAGGTTTCCTGTTTTGGCACAGGACTATCAATATGCTCAGTTCTATGCCCTTCCTATGTATTATAATCCTGCCTTTTCAGGTTCAAATATGGATGCCCGGTTTTCTACCGGGTTTCGGAACCAGTGGACTGGTCTGCAAGGTTGGAAAGGCTGGATGGCTTCTTACGACTGGTATTCAAGGAAAGCCAGTTCCGGGTTTGGAATTTTTTTCAGCAAAGACCAAATGTCGCGCCTTGGGTACAGTCACAGTAGCGGGATGTTTCAATATGCGTATCGCGGAAAATTCGGGAAAAAGGTCCGTGTTTCTTCCGGAATAGGTGTAGGCTTTGGTCAAACGAGTTGGTCGTTTTCAAACAGGACATTTGGTGATCAGTTGGAAGGAGATCCTATTCGGCCAGCTTCTCTGGATCCTTTGGCAGGACAATCATTTTCAGCCGGGTATTTTGATATGCAGTTGGGGTTTTTGGTGTATTCACAAACATGGTGGGTGTCTGTTTCTGCACTTCATCCCCACAGTCCCCGTTATGATATTCAGGGAGAGAATACCATTTCTCCCCGCATTTCTTTGTCGGGAGGGTACCGGTTTGAGTTTTCCAAACCCACGGATTATAAAGATCAGATTGTCCCAAAATCTATCACCCCGGTCCTTTTAATCCGAAATCAGGGAAACTATTCGCAGATGGACCTGGGGATGTATTTGCATTATGTGCCTTTTGTGGCAGGCCTATGGTACCGGGGAATTCCGGTTCAACCTAAAGGCAGTTCTTCCATAAATCATGATGCACTAACTGTATTGGTAGGAATTAAACAGAACAACCTGAGTATAGGGTATTCATATGATATCAATTTGAGCGGTCTGGTAGGGGTCCTGGGTGGAAGTCATGAAATAACACTGACATACGAATTTAAGACCAAGTACCTGAGTTTAAAAGGTGCTAAACAAAGCAGGGCACTTCCTTGTCCATCATTTTAAATCTTTTTATCCTCTTTTTTTTCCGCCAATCCCATATGCTTAGTTCAGGTAAGCGAAAGTCTTTGTTTTACCTTTCAGAATGAAAAAGGTAATCTCTACCATAGTTTTGGTTTTCTGCCTGGGTTGTGCGTATGCCCGTTCATGTCAGCCGTTTTCTTCACCGTTTTTGCCGGCAGAAGTTCTTGCGGATGAAAAAAAAGAGGTTCTGCCCAAATCAGGATGTCAGCCCTCTGCTTCTGACCTTGAGAAAAAACGGAAAAAGGGAAATCAAAGAAAATCATCCAGCCCATTTCTGATTGGTCCTGCCTGGTTATTGGTAAATCCTTTATTTGGTTTTTTTCCCAGTGCAGTTCCGAGGCCATCTTGTCCAACAGAAACTGAGCCCCAGAAAACCAGTGGCATAGAACCATTGGCCGGCCTGGATTTTTCAATATCAAAACAGGGTCTGATCTAATCCAATTCTTAACTTTTTTCCTGGTTGAGGTAAATCATGATGAATATTGGTTTATTTTCAGGATGTTAGTCGTTTGATTTCTAAATAATTGCCCGTAGTTTTGCGGAAAATTTAATAACTGGGCCAATAAATTGAAGTTCTTTCAAAGAAACATCAAATCTCTGATACCCTTTCGAATTAGCAGGTTCCTTCCTCATTTCCTGGTTTCCGGAGATATTTTATTTCTGGCCGGGTCTTTTTTAGGGGCTGTTTATTTGCAAGGCAACTCGCCAGATGGGTTGCTTGAAAAGCCAGCTTATTACGGTTTTTTTATTTTCAGCATTTTATCCTGGCTCACTTGTGTACTTTTTCTGAAGTCATACACCATCAAGCGGATAAATAGCTTTGATCGTGTAGCCAAGAACACCATTGAAACCATGCTGTACCATGTGTTTTTGGTTTCAGTATATATTGTTGCGACAGAGGCTTATTTTATTCCGAGAGACTACCTGCTTGCTTTTTACTCTCTTTATATTCCATGCTTGTTTGTATGGCGTTTTGGGGTCCATTATTTGTTGGGCTTTTTCAGAAGGTTAGGTCTCAACCATCGTAATGTTGTTATCATCGGATACAATCCTTATGGCCTTTCTCTAAGAAAATATTTTGAACAAAACCCCGAGTTAGGGTTCCGTTTCAAAGGCTTTTTCGATCATTGGCCTCACCGAAGCGATAGCATTGTAGGAAAATTTCAAAGGAGCATGGAGGATTTCCTCAGGAAGGAAAGTATCGACGAGGTTTACGTCTGCCAGAGTTATCTCAAGCATCGTTATTTCAGGCACCTTGTAAAGTTTACTGAGAGTAACTTTCTTAAAATAAAGCTATTGCCAGATGTTAAAGGCCTTGTCTTTGACGATCTTGAGCTCGAATTTTATTCAGACCTTCCCATTGTTTCTTTCAGGAGAGAGCCCCTTCAAAATGAGTTGAATGCTGCTTTGAAAAGATCTTTTGATGTAGCTTTTTCCTTTCTGATTTTGGTAGGGATATGTTCATGGTTGTTTCCATTAATCGCTCTCCTGATCAAATTAGATTCCAAAGGGCCGGTATTCTTCATCCAGAAAAGAAGTGGAAGAGCAGGAAAGGATTTTCTTTGTCTGAAGTTCCGAACAATGGTCGTAAACGAGGAAGCAGATATACGTCAAGCTACACGAAACGATAATCGGATCACACGTTTTGGCAAATTTCTTCGCGAGTCCAATATTGATGAACTGCCTCAGTTTTTCAATGTCTTATTGGGTGACATGTCTGTTGTAGGACCAAGGCCCCACATGATCAAGCATACAGAGGAGTACAGTAAGACCATCTCAAATTACATGCTTCGACATCTAATTAAACCAGGTGTCACAGGGTTGGCTCAGGCAAAAGGTTACAGGGGACAAACCAATGATGATTTTAGCATGAGGAACAGGGTTCGGGTGGATATCCTTTACATTGAGCGCTGGTCCTTTTTCCTGGATTTAAAAGTGATAGGGCTTACTCTACTGAATATGGTAAAGGGCCAGGATAATGCCTATTAGCAGTTTTTCCGACCTTGCTTTATTCAATTCAACACCTCAGCTCATTTGCCGAAAAGGTATTTCTTGCCTGCGGCTTTTCAGATGAAGATGCCCGGCATTCCTCCCTCTTTTTAACCAAAGCAGATCTGAGAGGAATCGATTCCCATGGCGTTGCCCGGCTTTCCGGTTATGTACGTTTGATAAGGGAAGACCGTCTCAATCCCAAGCCCAATTTGAAATGGGAGTCCCGGTTTCCTACACTATGGCATTTGGATGCAGATCGTGCCATTGGTTTTGTGTCGGCCAGGGAAGGGATGCTTCGATGTATTTCTGCCGCGCAATCGTATGGTGTTGGCATGGTTGCCATTAAAAATTCTAATCATTTTGGAATTGCGGGTCAGTATGCACTTTTGGCTGCTGAAGCTGGTTTGATCGGGATGGCTTTTACAAATGCTTCCCCTCTTGTGGCGCCAACCCATTCTATCGATCGATTGTTGGGAACCAATCCAATATCTGTAGCGATTCCTTCCCAATCCTCGCGTCCTTTTGTTCTGGATATGGCTACTACAACTGCGGCCAATGGGAAATTAGAGATTCTGCAACGTAAATCCCAGAAAGCTCCGGAAGGTTGGCTCCAGAAATCTGATGGAAGTTCATCAACGGACCCTGGTGAGTTGCGGGCAGGTGGAGCGCTTCGGCCTCTGGGCAGTTCACCCGATATGGGAAGCCATAAGGGTTATGGCCTGGGCGCTTTGGTGGATATCTTATCCGGGGTAGTATCTGGTGCCAATTTTGGTCCGTGGGTGCCACCCTTTGTTTCTTTCCTTCCTGTGGCTGAACAAGGAGTAGGTCAGGGCATTGGTCATTTTCTGGTGGCCTTCCGTCCGGATGGATTCATGCCGCAAAATGAATTTTTGGAAAGAATGGAGATTTGGATGAAAGCATTCAGAACATCTGAGTCTCTTGAGGGTCATCGTGTTCTGGTTCCCGGAGATCCTGAATGGGAAATGGAAGACCAGCGAAGTCTGGCTGGAGTTCCATTACTGGCACCTGTAGTTGAAGACCTCAACCGGTTAGCTTCCGAATTACAATTGCCATTATTTTCCTCAGATCATTCATGATAGCACTTATTCAGCGTGTCAAACATGCCAGGGTACTTGTAGAAAATAAGGTTGTCGGGTCGATAGAAGCTGGCCTTTTGGTATTCCTGGGTGTTGCCAGTGATGATCGGGAAGGCGATGTGGAACTGCTTTCGCGTAAGCTTGTGCAACTGCGTATTTTTTCAGATGCCGAGGGAAAAATGAACAAGTCTGTTCTTGACGTACACGGAGAAATTTTGGTGGTAAGTCAGTTTACCCTTCTGGCCAACGCCTCTCAGGGGAACAGGCCCTCATACATTGCTGCAGCCAGGCCTGAAAAAGCAATTCCTTTGTATGAATTGTTCGTGAATCAGTGTCGGAACCTTCTTGGGAAAGAAATTAAAACCGGGATTTTCGGTGCCGATATGCAGGTGGAACTATTAAATGATGGACCCGTTACTTTGCATCTGGATACAGCCAATGGATTTTCTTCCCCTCTTTCCAGAAACTATTGAATTTGCCCTCCCAATAACTGGTGTCTTTTCAATCGGACAGGATTCAGATTTCGGTTCTGTATCGTGGCCCATTCCTTTGTTTTAGGCAAATAAGCCAAAGACCGATCTGCATCAGAGGTCTGGTAAATCCAAAGGGTATTTGATTTCGATTTGTCTATGTCTACCAGATCTAAAGACCATTCATGTCCTGATTTCAAAAGCGAGTCTTGTTCATTTTTTGTAAAATCAACAATGTATCGCTCAATATAAACCTGTTTAAACTGAAGTAGAAGCGTTGCAGTGGCGTTTGTATCAAATCGTTGAGCACCCTCCAGGAAAAAATGCCTCCCGGTAAACCCAACTTTGAAATTGTCGGATGGTGATTTTGTGTATTTAATTTCTACGGATTGAATTGATGCAGGGGTGCTGGCGAAGAGGAGCCTGTCTCTCCATTCGTTTTCTGTAACATTGTATCTGGGTGTCAAGAATCCTGTAAAACCCCGGATGTGTGCAACATAGGGATCCCCATTTTCAAACCGGATGTAAGTTCCTTTGTTCTCCGGGGCATCATCCCCCAGAAAGTAGGTTTTGTAGATTTCCCCACCTACAAAAATTTCTACTTTTCTATGGCGTGTTTTCATGGCCTCCTCAACTGTCTTTTTCTCGTTTTTTGCCAGTGGGCGCTGCATTTCAATATTTCGAATCGTACTCAGCAAAACATCCATCAGAACCGGTGCTACTTTGTACTTTTTGTTGAGGCTCCAGCTGCGGTCCTTTTGTCTTTCCATTTCAAAGGGACTTCCTCCTTGTTGGGTGATCACGATTTTGTCGATGGAGGAAGTATCCGGGACAGAGAAGTTTAAATCAAGTTTATCAAGTGTTGATTTTTTCTGATTTCGTTGCCAGGTAAACCAGGCGCCAGATCCGAGAGCCAGCGCCAACACCACGTATAGAAGATTTTTGTTCATATAAAATAGTCTAAGCAGATTGATATTTTCGGTTTCGTAAAAAGAGGCGGCTTATTCCAAAGGCAAGGACCAACAAGAGAGGACCTGCTACATTCACTATTTGCCATAGGGTTTTTTCTTTTGCAATCCGCGGCCCGTCTAATGGGCGCAAAGCGATGGTTTTGTTTTTGGCAAGTATGACACCATTTTCATCGAGAAGGTACGAAATGGAATTCAATAAAAAATCTTTGTTGGCAAATGTGGCCCCTGTGAACCGGTCGTAGCCCAAACCAAAATAATCTCCATTCCTGTTGGTATCATTTCTGGCGAAGTCACCATCAGCAACGACAACAATTTTGGAAGGCTTCCCAATTTCTTTGAAGCCAATTTTTTGGTCTGAGCCTGGCACCATTCTGTTTTGAAAGAGCGAAACAAATTTCCCTTCAAGGAGATAGGCAACTGGTAAAAAACTTTTTTTATACTGCTCAGGGAGTGGATTTAATCGGGCTTCGTTAAACGACAACCGGACAGGGGAGGTCAGAATCCGTGAATATTGGGAAGTCAGAACCAAAGGTGTTTTTTTGATGTGGGGACTTACTGTGGTATCGATCGTACTGATAAAACGGGCATACAAAGCATCCATATTGCGCACAATGGGATGCTTTCCAAATGAATTCAAAATGGGGTAAAATCGCCATGGGACCAGGCGGGTCTCCGGTTTGTCTCCCATAAATCCGACCACGAGGGGAATGGCTCCGGAATTCATATCCAGGATCAAATCTGGATTTACGCGAAAGCCAAATCTGAAAAAAAGGTCGTCCAACCGTGTTGCATAGGGAAAAACAAGCCTTCCATCTTGTTTAATGCTATCCAGTTCTGCCTGAATCCCATCATAAAGAATGAGCAGTTTTCCGCCATTGACGACAAATTGATCCAGTTTGTATTTGTCAAATTCTGAAAACTCTCTGGTTGGTTTGTTCAGAATCAGAAGGTCAAAATTAGCCAGATCAGGGTTTTTGGTGAGGTCTGTTTTTTCAGCTTTGTAATATTGATTTAATGTAAGGCCGAGGTCCTGAATCCGCTTGTCGGACATTTCCCCATGGCCATCCAGAATGCCAATTTTACGTGATCCTTCCTGTGAAGCCAGCTTAATCCCGTTGGCCAGTTCAAATTCCACCCCTTCAACAGATTGATTCAATCTTTCTCCGGGATTGGATGCCTGGTTTCCTTTAAGCAATTGAACTGCAATTTCTTTTCCCTTCACCCGAATCAGCGCACCAGGGAATATGATTTTCTGAACCTGTTCAGCACCTTGCTTCACCATTAAATTGGTTGGTTGCAGACCTGCTTTGGCCAATTGCTCATAAACTTTGTTCCTGGTTTTCAGATCAGGAGCCGCCGACGGATCAATGAACTGATACTCGATCTGATTTCCACTATAGCTTCTGAATTCTTCCAGGGTTTCGCGAATCGTTTTTTGCAGTCGTTCGAAGCCGGAAGGGAATTCCCCCTCAAGGTAAACTTCCACATAAATTGGTCCTTTTAGAGAAGTGAGAATTTGCTTCGTGGCATCCG
>JBIPNA010000429.1:0-2980 GCA_044375665.1 Catalimonadaceae bacterium | reverse complement strand
AATATTGAGGTCGTAACCCAGGCCGGGAGTCCCATCTGTAATGGATTTCGGTCCCCAGACCACTACTCCGTCTTTATTAATTCTTCGGGCGGTAACGCCTGTTCCAAGACCATTTCCATTGCGCTGCACAATGTAAAAACCACCGAATGGATTTTCAATCATCTCATATGGACCCCCGCCGGTCATAAAATAACTGCCTTCGTTGGGAAGTCTTCTTTCGCCGGTTTTGCTGATCCGGTTCCAGAGAATCACATTGGAACCACCCATCCAGGTCACATAAACAGTGACCAGGGCACTGTCTGCAGTGGGGAGAATCCTCGTCTCAATAGCGCCAAGGATGTTAAAGTTGGTTGGATGTTTTTTGGAAATCAGTTTGGGTTTAGGCCAGATGGGGGCAAAAGTGGTCGGGTTGAATTTGTTGATCACGATGCTGTCGCACTGTCCGGAGGCAGGAAAAGCGGCCCAAGAAATCCAGAAGTTGCCGGCAGGATCGCGGGAAACTCCATAGGCCGATGTTTTGGGGGCACCGGGAAGTTGGGTTACAATCCACTTTCCAGAGTCAGGCAACAAGCGGGTACCGTTTGCGGCAAAGTGCTGGACATACAAATCTGAAAAACCTTGCTGGCCTCTTCGGTTGTCTTCCCAAAACACGAACAGCCCGCCCTGGCCATCCGGGAAGGATTTTGGCTTGAGCTGCTGGCTGTTTTTGCTGCATATCCGGGTGGGCGCACCGGGATTCAGAGACCATTGGGCCCGGGCAAAACCGGTCCAGAGTAAGAAAGCCAAAAGGAAGAAGAAAAGCTTTTGCATAGGTTCAATCGATTGCTGGTGTGTGGTACAAAACATCTTTGGCCAGGCCGGTGACAAACATACAAGATCGCATGGACTTTAACCGCCCAAAACCAAAGGAGTGGCCTGAGACGGAAAATGGGGGGTTGGGTTTCGCAACAAACATAAAAAAAAATGCCTTTGGGGAAAGGGATAGATGGTTGTTGTCCGGGATTTTATCCTGATAAATGCTGTTCCCACCCAAAACCCCTACTTTTGCGGCCCGAAACACCACCCTATGCGTTCTTTTTTTCATAGCGCCAGATTCTATGTATTGATCGTCAGCGGATTGGCCTGGCTGTCCTCCTGTGCATCCAAAAAGCCATTTCTGGCCAATGCCCCCGAAGCCTCCTACAACGCCTCTAACGCCAGGGTAAAAGAGGTTTCTACCCTCAACATCCCCATCGAAATTTCACTTGGCGATGTGGAACGAAAAATCAACGACCAGCTGGGCTCTGTTTTGTTTGAGGACAATTCCCTCGACGACAATGGCGGCGACAACCTGATGCTGAAAGTCAACAAACGCCTGCCAATCGGCATCGATGCCAAAGGCGGAAACCTGTTCAACATCCGGGTTCCTGTCAACATCTGGGCCAAGGCAGGCTGGAAGGTTGAAAAGTTCGGGCTTTCTGTGGCCAAATACGAAGACACCCAATTCGACATCGACCTCAATTTTCTCACCCGACTGAGCATCGATCCGAACTGGAAAATAAGTACTTCCACCACACCCAACGGCTACAAATGGATTAGTGAGCCTAAGGTGAAGATCGGCTTTTTTGAAATTCCGATAACCGGCATCATTGAAAAAATCATGGATCGGGAGCTGCCGAATGTGGTTCAGACTGTAGATCGGGAAGTGGGCAAAATCAATCTGAAACCCCAGGTAGAAACTGCATGGAAGGCAGTGCAGGAACCATTTCTGTTGAATGAAGGCTATCAGGCCTGGCTCAAAGTAACTCCCCAGGCTTTGATGATGACTCCCCTTGGCAACAAAGGCCGGAATGTCCGGGTTTCGGTTGGAATGACAGCCATTACCGAAACATTTGTGGGCAGCAAACCAACCCAGGCAGTTATGGCGGCCGTGCCCCCATTGAAAATTGTCGATAAAATGGAAGAGAAATTTGAAGTGGGCATGATTACCGAGGTTTCCTATCCTCAGATCCGGAAAATGGCCCTGGAGCAAACCCAGAACAAAACCTACGAATTCAAAGAAGGGAAATACAAAATCACTGTGAATGATATCGATGTATATGGTCAGGGGGAAAATATGGTGGTTGCAGCTACCTTAAGCGGTGCTTTGAACGGAAAGGTATATCTGAAAGGGAAACCGTACTACGATGCCGCCACTACCAGCATCCGCATTAAGGACATGGATTACGATCTGGATACACGAAACAAGCTGGCCAAAACAGCAGACTGGCTTGCCCATGGAAAATTTCTGAAAATGATGGAACCTTATTTTGCCTTTTCGGTAGCGCCCCAGCTGGAAGAAGGGAAAAAGCAGATTCAGGAAAACCTGGCAGGCAATAAGTTCAACAAAAACATTCAGCTGGCCGGCAAGTTGAATGAGCTGGTACCTGGCGCTATGTATGTAACCCCGGCAGGAATTCAGGCGGTGATCACCGCCAGGGGGAAACTGGATGTGCAGGTGGCCGGGTTTTAAGCCGAGGCCCGGTAGGGAAAAGGATTGCGGAGTGCCAGATATTTTTTGATCCGTTGAAAAGCGAGGAGTTCTTCTTTCCGGATCACTCCATCTGCCTCCATGATTTCCTCCAGATCCTGAACAACCTTGTTGCGGTCTTCGGGCGATAGATCCAGGCTCATCATATAATTTTCGAGGTATTGAATAACGGCGTCGAAAGGAAGCTGTAAAAAGTTCTGATACACTTCCTGAATAAAAGCGGAAGTGTCCATTCCCTGAAAAGCCTGGTTATTTTTTAGCTTGACAACAATAAGGTCCAGTTCTTCTTCCGAAAAATCTTTGTCGGCAATGGCCAGATAAAGATAGAGGTAAACGATCGCTGAATTCTCCATAACCCAAAAAAGTAATGCGACGAAAGTAAAAGTCAGAATCCGCAGAAAGCATTCCTTATCCGGAAAACCTTTGCCTTTGTAAGGTTTAAGTTGAATATGAAACACGGGATGCAGACTT
>JBIPNA010000428.1:0-2991 GCA_044375665.1 Catalimonadaceae bacterium | reverse complement strand
TTTGATTCCGGCCATCCCCATCACCATGATGATGTTTGTACCGGGAATATCCGATGTGATTTTGGCAGTCCGGATAAAATTCAAAAAGATATCCGGGAACTGGAGCAGGGTAAAAACAGCACCCCCGGAAATCAGGAGTTCAATCTCCCAGGAATTTTCCTGTAGATTTTGAAGCCATTGAGGCACCGTTTTTTTCGATTGTTCCATAGAAAATGTACTAAAGACCCGTTTGCTGCTGAAGGCAAAAGTAGGAAAATGAAGATACGCTTATGAAGTCTTTGAGAACCTCAAAGGATCTACTCAAAAAGAGTTCAACACCTGCCTCCCCGCCTTCAATCCAACTTCTTTCCCTTTCCAAACCAGCTTGCCTGTTAATCCTTCGGGCAAAGTTATTTCAGCCGATAGCCCCGTTTTCGTGAAGCTGTATGTTACCTCAATAAAGCCTTTTGGATGCGGAATTTTGCCCCCGGCCTTCTTCAAAGTGCCCAGATGGGGTGAAATTTTTACAGAAGAAAATCCAGGTGCATCAGAATCCACGCCAAGAACCGTCCGGTAAAATTCGATGTTCGGACTGCAGCCCCAGGCATGGCAATCGCTTCGGGAGGGTTCCGGCGATTCAGCCCAGGTGGTGAGCCCAATGGAAAGTTGCTTTCGCCATTCTGAAAGCCAGGAAAGATACCCATCACCCAATCCGGCCTGGGTGGCGGCCTGGTGTAAGTAGTATTTGAAATAAATGGTGCAAGGTGCCATATCCTTTCCTGTCAGCGTTTTTTCCATGAGTACTTTTTGCATTTCAGGTGGACAAACGCCTGTAAGCACTGCCAGAGCATTGACGTGCTGGGAGAACTGATCGAAACCCGTTACGTCGGCATACTGTCCGGATTTTGGGTCCCAATACAACCGCTGAATCGTGGCTTTTAAATTCTCAATCCTGCTTTTCAGGGTTTTGGCCAGATTTTGGTCGCCCAGGTTTTCCTCAATCTCTGCAGCCAGTTGCAAGGCATGCAGGTGCAGCAAATCCATGTGGGCCGATCGGCCATCGGCACCCCTTTTGGGAACACCCCCTGGAAAAGAGGCAGTCCAATCCGTAAAATTCCACCAGGGCACATCTTTCAGGGTACCATCGGCCTGGGTGTATTGTTTGAAAAAATCAAGAATCGTACGGTTTCCGGGCAGCATTTCCTTCACAAAATTCTGATCGTCACGGTATTTCCAGAAATCGTGGAGCATCCCTATCCAGAGCAGGGAAAAGGTAGGGATAATCTGAAAATCTTTCGTGGGATAGCGACTCGCGGTAAATCCTTCTGCCTGCCGGGAATTGTAAATCGCACGAATGGCTTGTCTGGCAAGGCGATCTTCGCCAAAGGTGAAATAGGAAACCAGTGCCTGGATGCGGGTATCGCCCACATACTGAAGCTGTTCATAGTATGGACAATCGTAATAGGTTTCGTGGGCACAAAGCCGGGCCGTCCGGATTCCAGTGGCCACAATGCTGTCGAGGGTGGAATTGCCTGTTGAAAATGTGCTTTTGGCCACCAGAGGAAATCCTGTAAACTCAGCCCGGATGTCCTTAATATCGATCGGCTCCTCCCTGGTTTCGACAATGAGCTGGAGATACCGCCAGGTCCTGAACCAAAGGGTCCGAAAAACCATGTTTTGGCCTCCATCTGGCAAAAAGACATCCTGATTGCCAATAAAAACCTTTCCATCCACCTCGTTTCGGTTTCCCTTGTTGTTTAGTTTTTGATTTTTTGAGTTGATTTGTTTTGCCTTGTTTTCAAAAAGTCCTTCGGCATAGCGAAGTGTAATTCTTGCTCCTTTTCCACCACGGACGGTAAGCTCAGGATAGGCATTGGTTAAATAGGTCTGATCCAGCAGGAAAGTGTCTTTTCGGTTTGCAGGAATGGTAAAGGGGACAGGTTTTGCGGGAAAATCTTTCGGTATCTGAGTCAAAGTGGAATTGCGCAAAACGGGGATTCTTTCCCAACGAAATTCCATGGCTGGAATCTCTGATGGTACCAGCATCCATCTCCCTGAATCATTTTTGGGTCTTGGACTGCCTTTTGGACCTTTTTCCGGGGTTTTCCATGCCTCGTCGTTGTAGGTAGTGGTTTCCCAGTTCCATGGGTAAACCGATGCGTCGATTTGCTCGCCCGGACCGACCACATAATATTCCGGCACCATTTCCTGGGTAATTTTAATGGGCTGCCAGGCTTTGTTTTCCTGCCATTTCCAGGTTTCGTTGGTGTTCACCAATTCCTCTTTGTCAGAATTTCCCTGAAGTATAAATCCTGAGACCCCGGTACTCATTTCACCCAGTCCGGTAAATTGAGCAAAATTCCAGATCCGGGCTGCCAACACATTCTTGCCTGTTTGCAGATAGGGAGCCAGGTCGACGGTTTCGTACTTCCAATGAAACAAATCACGTCGTGCAGGACCGTTTGATACGCTTTTCCCGTTTACAAACAGCTCATAACGCTGGTCGCCGGAAACATGGACCAGAAATTGTGCAGGTTTTTCGGGCAGGTCAAAGGACTTGCGGAACAGGTGTACCCCAAATTCGGTAGCCCTGCCGTTTGCCGGTTTAACCCAAAAGGCGTTCCAATTGGTTTTACTCCAGTCAGTGGTTTGCGCCTCTGCCTGCCGGGAGTTCAGCAGGCATAAAAGGAGCATGGATAAAAAGTATTTCATGTTTTGTAAGAAATCAAATAAGGTTTTTTTCTGCGTTGATATTTCTATTTGTGGCTTAAAATATGGATCAAATTTTTCAGGAAGGCTGTTTGCCGAAAAAATCGGTGGCTTTCGGTTCAGTTGCCAGCCACCCAGATGAGGGGTTAATACCAACCCTCACGGGTTGCCCGGATCAGTAAGTGTCGTGCTGGTACCTTTTTCCGGATCCAGAAAAAACAGGCCGATTGGGTTGGATTAAGACCATCCGGCACCAGCTCAATTCCAAAGCCTTCAAAAGAACCTCCTGCGCTGGTAAGGCCC
>JBIPNA010000088.1:0-11421 GCA_044375665.1 Catalimonadaceae bacterium | reverse complement strand
GAATCATGGAAATAATGGCTTCTTCTTTATTGGTTGCAGCTCCTTCAATCAGCGTATCTCCTTTGAAGGCGGCAAAAAACGGAAGGTTATTTACACCGGCCTTCCGGCGGGCTACCTCGTTTTCCTCCGCATTTATTTCTAAAAACTGAACCCCTGCATAATTTGGGTCCTCCGAAAAACGGCGAAATTTTGGTGCAATAAGTTTGCAACTTCCACACCAATCTGCATAAAATTTAACGATGGTGCTTGGTTTGCTACGTAGCGCAGATTCAAAGTCTGCATCGGTGGCTTTTACAACGGGCATAATTTTTATTTTTCTTAGTTACGATTTCCATGCCAAAACATGAAGAAGGCATGGAATTGTTTAAAATCAACGATGAATGAAGGTTGGTTTTCTTTTCTCAAGAAATGCTGCCACCCCTTCTTTCATATCTTCAGAGCGAAAGGCTTCCGCAAAAAGTCTGGATTCCAACTCAAATCCATTCTCATTTCCGGAGTGTAAAATCGCTTTCATGACAAGTTCTGTTGAAACTGCCGACTTCCTGGAAAGTTTGGCTGCAAATTTTTCTACAAAAGCAATGGCAGATTCTTCGTCATCAACCAGGAAATCTGCCAGGCCAGATTCTATGGCACCTGATGCGTCCATATTTTCAGATGTCAAGGTATAGTACATGGCCTTTCCCCTCCCGATAAGTCTATGAAGCCTTTGAGTCCCTCCGTATCCCGGGATAAGCCCCAGATTCAACTCCGGGAGACCAAGCATAGCTGTTCGGGTTACCAATCTAAAGTGGCAGGCAAGAGCCAGTTCCAGGCCACCTCCAAGTGCGTATCCCTGAATCAAAGCAAGCGTCGGAATGGTAGAGGATTGGAGTTTATCGAAAATAATCTGGCCTTTGCGGCTTAATTCCTGAGCCTGTTCTGGAGTCAGTGAAGTAAATTCAGTAATATCGGCTCCAGCAGCAAATGCTTTATCTCCCGATCCGGTGACCACAAGCAGCCTGCTTGTTGTTGGCAGGGGATTGGACAAAACAGTATCCAAATCAGAAAAAACGCCTGCATTAAGCGCATTCAATGCATTTGGACGCTCGATGGTAAAAACAGAGTAGTTTTCTTTGTGAATTAATGAAGTATTAGTCATTTGAAGAAGTAGGCTTGCTGAGGTATTCAAGTCGGTTCCGTTCCTCACGTGTCAGGCTTTGGATGCCCCGTTCAGAAATTTTATCGAGCAACAGGTTCAGTTCTTCTTCCTGCGATAGAATGGTTTTCCTGGTTTCCAGCGATACCACACGGCCTTTTATAATTGGCCTCGTTTTTCTTCCTAAAGAAAACTTAAATGCACCTTGAAGATATTTCAGATAAAGAATACCACCTAGAGCACCTCCCAAATGAGCAATGTTACCACCGGCATTTCCATATGGGATTTGGAGAAATGAAATGAGCACAAACCCAACAGCAATGTATTTTATCCGAACCGGCCCCAGAAAAAGGAGATGGACAGAGTAATTGGGAACTAAAAAAGCAGCTCCGCAAATAATACCGTAAACCGCCCCTGAAGCCCCCAGCAGATACGTGGAAGGGGGAGCCATAGAAGACTTTGATATCAGACTGAAAATAAGAAGAAAAAGTAATCCTCCGGACAAAGTCCCGAAAAAGTAAAAGTTTAAAATTTTTCTTGGGCCTAGAAAATCTTGTAATATCTGACCAAACATATAGAGCCCGATCATATTAAAAATAAAGTGCTGGATGTCCAGATGCACTATTCCGTAAGTAATCAGCGTCCATGGCTTGAAAAGGAATTGCAGCGGATCAGAGGAAAGTCCAAGGTACTCGAGAAAAAACCCGTCAGGCCTTGGGCTATTGCTCGCCCAGGAATACAACATGCAGAAACCTACAAGTACAAAAACCGCAATGTTGATGACCAGCAATTGGGTCACTCCATTTTGATTGTGCCGGAAAGCCGACTTAATTTCGTTTGAGATTTCCTTAAGCATGGCTTCAATAAATTGGCCTGGTTTTCCAGGCGCGCAGGAAAAGGTAGCCAACCAACATGCCGCCAACATGTGCATAGTGGGCAACATTGTCTCCCGGAACCTTATCGATGGCTGAATATAAGGCATAAATTCCGTAAAACCCAACCAAATACTTTGCCTTTACAGGAATGGGAGGAAAAAGCAAAACCATCTGAAGGTTTGGATACAAAAAGGCAAATCCAAGCATTACCCCAAATACCGCACCAGAAGCGCCTACCATTGGAGTAGACTCTCTTAGCAGAACCAATTCACTAATCAGGTTTCTTGCATCTTCCTGATATACAGGATTTGATGCATTTCGGCCATAATCATTGACAAAGGGCAAAAGCTGTTTGTATTTTGTTGAATCATAGTCGGCAAGCAATCTGGCAAACAAGTCAGGGTCTGGATTGCCCAGGAAGCTCTGTGCTTCGGAAATAAAAGCGTGAACTTCAAAGAAATGGATCAAACTATAAAAGAGACCTGCACCAATGGCTGTTCCGAAATAGTATAACAGGAATTTCTTCGAGCCAAGGGTTGATTCAAGTAAAGGACCAAAGACGAAAAGACCGATCATGTTTGAAAACAAATGCCCCCAGCTTGCATGGACGAGCCCATAACTAATCAACTGGGTCGGCAGAAAAGAGGAAGACAACACATATCGGAGTCCAAAAAAATCAATAAAAAGACCCTTTTGCGCAGCAGGTAACAATAGCTCTGGAATCACAAACATCATAACATTGATGATAAGCAGATTCTTAACGAAAGGGGTTATTTGGAACATCCTATTTCAATCCTGGATTGAGTCCGCAAATTTGAGCCTTTTCGGGGAAGGTCATCCATTTTATTAACCATCTTCTAAAGAAATAACCCTTAGTGTATGCGCAGAGGGATCACTGTGTTTCCTCCCGATGGACTTTCATTTTCAACTTAGCTTTATCGTATTTTTCAGGAACGATCAGAAAACCAAAGGCTTCACATCCGTCTTTGGAATGTCGGCTGTGATGAATATAATGTGCATTGATCATCCTGTTTAAATATGCCGACCGGTTTTTGGGTCTCCATCGTAAACGTTGGTGAACAATGAAATCATGAAAGACCAAATAAAAAATTCCGTAAAAAAGGATTCCCAACGCCACAGAGAAAAGATATGGATTTTTAAAATGGATTCCTGCCATAAACAGCAGGATGGACGGAACGCTGAATACAACTCCAAAAAGGTCGTTTTTTTCTAAAATTTCATGGTGCCGGGTATGGTGTGATTTGTGCCAGGTCCATAAAAATCCATGCATCACGTACTTATGCGTCCACCAGGCAACAAACTCCCAGAAAAGAAAAGTGCCTAAACAAATAATACTACAGATAATAATCTGGATCCAGGTCATGGTAGTTTAGAGTTGTCTTGAGATAGCTTCGCTTAAGAAAAAATGAGATTGCAAATTTATAAACCACTCAACAAAAGCCCGGCTTAATCTAATAAAGGCAGCTGTTTCTTCAAAAAGCCTGAACCTTCTTTTGAATTTCCTCCATCAGCCACATTGGAGTTGAGGTTGCACCGCAGATACCTACTGACTGTCCAGCAGCGAACCATTCCTTATTTACATCACTGGAACTGCTAACGAAATAAGTATTCGGATTTGCGGCTTTGCAAACCTCAAAAAGCACTTTTCCGTTGCTGCTTTTTTGACCACTGACAAACAGAATATTGTCAAATCTGGTGGCAAATCTGCGCAACTCTGCATCCCTGTTGGAAACCTGCCGGCAAATGGTATCATTGAGGTCCACCTCTATTCCCCGGTCGGTAAGCTCCTTATGGATTTTATAAAAGCTATCAGTACTTTTTGTGGTTTGGCTGTATAAAGAGATCCTCGCGGGGAGGTTGTCCAGATCAAGCTCATCCAGCGATTGGAAAACTATGGCTTTCCCATTGGTCTGCCCAAGAAGTCCCAACACTTCAGCATGGCCATGCTTTCCATAGATAAAGACATTTTGGTCTTTATCAACCGTATTCCTTATTCGGTTTTGAAGTTTGAGAACCACGGGACAAGAAGCGTCTATCAGTGTAATATTGTTTTCAAGGGCCATTTTGTACGTTGATGGAGGTTCTCCGTGGGCACGAATTAATACTTTCGTATCCTTGAGGGTCGCCAGATCTTCGTGGTTAATTATTTTTAATCCCTTACGCTCCAGCCGAAGGACCTCTTCGTCGTTGTGAACAATATCGCCCAAACAATATAAAATCCCTTCCTCATCCAGAATTTCCTCTGCCATCTCGATAGCATACACTACCCCAAAACAAAAACCCGACTGATGGTCAATTTGAACATCAAGGTGCAGAGAACCTGTTTCGTTTAAAACAGACCTCTGGTTAGAAGTTGAGGCTGATGAATGGATTTGCAGAGGATCAAGCATGTCGGTATTTCTCGGTTGAGGGTAAAACCAGATTCTCTATAAACAGCAGTATTTTGTGAAAGTTTGAAATTCGTATTCTGGATTCAAACAATTCATTGGCCGGCCGCTTTGAAATTTTCAATAAGAGACCCCTATAATAATTTAATGCCAATTGAACACCACTCCGACAATTAGATGGTAAACCGCGGATGCCTTGCTGTGCAAGGCGAAATTCCTCTTCAATCTCTGCTTCTATCTGCCTTTTCTCCGGGTCAGAAAACCTTTGTACATCTAATTCAGGGAAATAAACACGTTTCCGATCTTCCAGATCACTTCGGATATCCCTTAAGAAATTTACTTTCTGAAAGGCTGATCCTAATTTCCTTGCTGGTTCAATCAAGCGATGAAATTTTTCTTCATCCTTGCCGCAAAAGACTTTCAGACACATTAGTCCCACAACTTCAGCAGAACCATAGATATATGTTTCGTAAGACTGACGGTCATACACCCGATCAGTCAAATCCATTTCCATGGAATACAGGAACGCATCAATATAAGATCGGTCTATCTTGTGTTCGTGAACCGTGTGTTGAAATGCCTGTAAAATAGGATTGAAAGAAATTCCGTTGTCGATGGCACGAAACGTTTCTTCTTTGAGAAGAGAAAGTTCCCTGGCAGGATTTTTATCCTGATAGGTATCTACAATTTCGTCAGCCAAACGGACAAATCCATAAATGGCATATATGTCATCTCTTACTTCCTTACCCAACATCAGGATACCCAATGAAAAGGAAGTACTATACTTTTTGGTAAGTAAAGCACTACAATCAATGCAGGTTTGGGTGTAGAGGTCCCGTTTCATACAGCAAATTCACGAATAATTTCTTTTGCCACAACTTCCCCTGATATAAGGCTGGGAGGCACTCCCGGTCCCGGGACAGTAAGCTGGCCTGTATACAACAGGTTTTTTACTTTTTTACTTCGAATGGATGGCTTCAGGATGGCAGTTTGCATTAAGGTATTGGCTAATCCATAAGCATTTCCCTTGTGAGAATGGTAGTCGCTGACAAACCGACGGGCACCAAAGGGAACTTTAAACAAAAGATCCTGACGAATGGAGGTGCCAGAGTAGCGTTCTGTTTTCTCGGCGATATAATCAAAGTACCTTTCCAGAATGGAATCGGTATCCATCAGACCTGGAGCTGTTGGTATCAGAAAAAAAAGATTTTCTTTACCTTCAGGGGCCAGTCCCGGGTCCGAAACAGAGGGTGCAGACACGTAAAACAAGGGCTTTTCGGGCCATGCAGGTGTGTCGTAAATCTGCTTTGCGTGAACAGTGAAATCCTCATCAAAAAATAAATTGTGGTGAAGAAGTCCCCTGGCTTTCGAATCAAGACCACAGTAGTAAAGAAGCGAAGAAGGCGCCATGGTCCTGCTTTCCCAATATGCGGGAGAATAACTTCTCCACTTCAAATCCAGTAAAGTCTGGTCAACATGAGCATAATCTGCATTTGCCAAAACCACATCAGCAGGAAAAAACCCTGATTCGGTTTCTACACCACCAGCGACTCCATCCGGCCCGACCCTTATGTGCGTTACTGCCTGATTGTAATGAAAATCAACATCATAGCTCTTTGCTATTGACACCATACCTTCTACAATTTTAGACATTCCTTCCATCGGATACCATGTACCGAGTTTCAGGTCAGCAAAATTCATCAGGCTGTATAATGCCGGGGTTTTGTCTGGAGTTGCTCCAAGAAAGAGGACAGGAAACTCAAGAATCTTAAGGATTTTGGGGTGTTTGAAATATTTGGTAACATGTTTCCTGAAATCAGAAAGCAGATCAAGCTGCAGAAGTCCTTTTAAGGTAGTCCAATTAGCAAACTCAATAATTGACTTGCTGGGTCGGAATACCAGATTGCCAATTCCTTCCCGATATTTTATTTCAGCTTCGGCAAGGAAAGCTTCCAGTTTGGATGCAGCACCTTTTTCCCATGATTCAAAAGTTGAGGCCAACTTGGTCCAATCTGTCGGGACATCAAATGCTTCCCCATTTTCAAAAAAAACCCTGTACGAAGGATCCAGTCTTTTCAGCACATAAAAGTCAGAAACTTCGTGACCGAAACTTCTAAAAAACCGTTCAAACACATCGGGCATCCAATACCAACTTGGGCCCATGTCGAAGGTAAAACCATCTTTTTTTAAAACCCTGGCTCGCCCACCAGGCTGATCATTTTTTTCCAGGACAGAAACCTTAAAGCCCGCTTTTCCAAGAAAGCAGGCTGAAGACAAGGCAGCAAATCCTCCACCGATAATGACGATACGTTTCATAGGCAGGTTAATAACTGCTGAAAGTACGCCTTATTTACGGTACATTTTCAAGGCATCTTTTAACTCCTTTCTGGCAAGGTGGATTCTGTTTTTCACTGTCCCGATTGGGATAGCAAGCTTGTCAGCTATTTCGTGGTATTTGTACCCATGGAAATACATCATGAAGGGCTCTCTGAAAGTACCATCCAACTGGCCTAAGGCTTTCTGAATATCGTCCATTGCAAATTTTTGCTCCCCGTCGTTTTTCGTTGAAAACTGAGTGGAATTGATAAAATGAAGATTTTCAGTAGTATCTATGAAGGTCTTCTTTTTCACCAGTTTTTGATAATTGGTGATGAAGGTGTTCTTCATGATGGTATACATCCACGCTTTGAGATTTGTGCCTTCTGAAAATTTTTCGCGATGGATGAAGGCTTTTAATACCGTATCCTGGAGCAAGTCGGCAGCCTCATCTGTATCGCGGGTAAGGCGTAGGGCGAACGGCTTCAGTGCTTTCGTGGACTGCGTGATGGCGTAACTGAATTCTAAAGCTGTCATGGCGAGTGTTTTTGTTTAAGACAAATGTAGGTACACTTAAACAAAACCTCCAAACTTTTGTGGAAGATTTATCAATAAAAGATTAAACAAAATCATAGTTTGGCCTAAGAAATAGCATCAAATATCTGACTATCAACAATTTGAAATATAATTAATGGCTTTTATTCAGATTAACTTTAATTCACGACCTGAATAAATTGATCTGGATCAATCTGGAAGAATGAAAACCTTAATAGCCTTATTTTCAAATACTTGGTCACAATTCACAATGAATGAGAATTGGGTAGCCACTCCTGTAGAATTGAAATCGTATGCATTGGAGGGTAAACTATGGAAAACGCTCTTAAACAATTTAGAGGACGTGGAAGTCGCCGTTTTTCAATCGTCACTTTTACAATCAAACGATTCTTTTTCAGAAAGTTATAGAAGATTCATCCAGGTAGGTTCTGAACTGAGTGATAAGGTTGCCAATGTCTTTGAGTTGGGATTTGAAAAAGGATATTCTCATGTCCTTTTTGTTGAGAGTATACTGGCCAACACTTCAACAGAAAAGATCACTGAAGCTGTACGGGAATTAACAAAAGGAAAGATGGTTTTTGTGCCTGATTCAAGAGGTTCAGTTTTGTTGGCTGGAATGCCCGCCAAAACCTATCATCATTGGCAAACCTATTCTTTCGGGGAGCAGGACAGTATAGTTGAAATCCTAAGTGAATGTTATGCCCTCGGCATTCCATATCATTTAATGGAACCCTATTCTTTGGAAGAGGCGAAATCATCCTTCAGGCGACAATTGGTTTAAAATTTCTAAATAACTGTTGATTTGAGAAGTTTGTGTAAACCCCTCGGGAGCTTTCTTTGCCGTTTGAAACTGGTGTACGGATCTTTATGATGGAAGAAAACAAATCGCTAAAAAGCCTCAACACATTTGGTCTGGATATCAGGGCCGCATTTTTTATGGAGGCCATTCACGAAGATCATCTACACCAGGCATTTGCTTTTGCCGAAGAAAAAAAACTACCCGTTTTGGTTTTAGGGGGCGGCTCGAATTTATTGTTTACCAAAAGCTTCGAGGGACTCGTTCTCAGAGTTTGCAACAAAGGGATTAAGGTGATTCACCAAAACGACAAGCAAATAGTTGTCGAAGTCATGGCCGGCGAAAACTGGCACAGCTTCGTTTTACATGCACTTTCCCAAAACTGGTATGGGCTTGAAAACCTGTCATTAATTCCGGGCCAGGTAGGCGCCGCACCTATGCAAAATATTGGAGCTTATGGGGTTGAAGTAATGTCACTTATTGATGCGGTCGTTTATTGGGACCGGGATGCAAAAAAATTCATCCGGATTGAAGGCAAGGATTGTAAATTTGGATACAGGGAGAGCATTTTTAAAAATGAATTGAAAAACAAAGCCATCATCTGGTCTGTGGAGTTTCGCCTTTCCCTTTATCCATCCCTGAAGACCAACTATGGCGACATTCAATCAATTTTATCATCCAGGGGCATTTCAAACCCAACCCCAAAAGACTTGAGTGATGCAGTGGTTTCAATCAGACAATCGAAACTACCTGATCCGGCAGAAAAAGGCAATGCTGGTAGTTTTTTCAAAAATCCGGTCGTGGAAAGTCGCATTTACGAAAACCTGATTGTCCAATATCCGGAAATGCCTTCCTATCCTGCAGGTCAAAACGGGTATAAGATTCCGGCAGGATGGCTGATTGAAAAATCAGGATGGAAAGGAAAAAACCTGGGAACCCATGGTGTCCACGATCGCCAGGCTTTGGTTTTGGTAAATCACGGAGGCGCAACAGGAAAAGAAATCTTCGGTCTTGCCTGTATTATTCAGGCAGATGTGGCCAAAAAGTTCGGAATTCAGCTGGAAATGGAAGTGAATGTGATATGAAAATCAAGGATTGGTTAATCCTGTTTTTTTTACACTTCGCTTTCCTGGCAAAAGGCCAGGTTGACAGCCAGGGCACTTCCCTTTCCTTCAGAAAACAAAGAACAGATTTTTCAAAATCCAGATTTGTATGGGCTCCCCAATGGCTGGTATCTTTTCAATGGGGAGGAATTTGGGCTCACAATGAGCAAGTGGACCATCTGGCCCAGTCACACCCGGTTCAACTTACTGTTGAGTACCATTTGCAAAATCCAAATAAAGATTGGTGCAGAAACTTCAGAATGGCTACCTCAGGCGTTTCTTTGGTTTATCTGGATTACAGGTCCAAGGTTATGGGGCGTTCGTTAGCGCTGTTTCCATTTCTCGAGCCTAGGTTAAGTCCTGGATTCAGCTTCAAGGTTGGAACAGGACTGGTTTGGAACAGCAAACCATTTTCTTTAGACAACAGTACCAATGTAATGCTAAGTTCACCCGTAGCTATGGTCATGCATGGGCAATTAAACTGGAGGCCATTTGTTCGAAAACCAGGCCTTTCTCCGGATCGTCACGGCATTCAGAAAATTCAATTGGGTTTGGGTCTAACCCACTTCAGTAACGGAGCGTATTCACAACCAAATACCGGAATCAATCTGTTTTTCCTTTCATTGGGATATTGGATAGATCGGGGTTTAGGTTGTTACAAAGGAGCACCTGATGCCGAACCTTCCCTGCCAAAATGGTTTGGGTTTGTTTCCGGAGCGTTCAGCCTGGTGGAAAAATACCCCATTTACGGACCAAAATACCCTGTTTTCCAAATCCAGACCAGGTTGGGCTACAGGATCGGAAAATTGCATGCATTTATGGTTGGGCCCGACTTTATGCACAATCTGGCATTTGCAAAAGAAATTGAGGAAAACCCTGTTTTGGGAACAGATGGAAGAACAATCGGACTGGCCTTCGGTCATGAACTTCGCATTTCAAAGCGATTGTTTTTAAATACAGCCTGGGGAAAATACCTTTACAAAAACCACCAGCTAACTTCCGATCACTACCAAAGGTATGGCCTCCGTCTGAAATGGACGCGGAGTCTATATTCGGGTTTTTACTTAAAAACCCATCGGGCGAAAGCGGAATGTATTGAATTTCAAATGGGATGGGAATGGTAAACCGACTCTTATCATCTGCCTTGATGGCCTTTTTCCTGTTCGCATGCCAGCCAGAAGAACGGCCGGATTGCTTTCGCTCTACAGGACCTATCCGTACTGAAAAACGAAACCTGGCACCATTCTCCAAACTCATCGTCCGTTCGGATCTGGATGTTAGCTGGCATTATTCAGACAGCACATACCTGATGCTCAGATGCGGGAAACATTTGATGTCAGGCATCCAAACCCAGGTAACAGATGGCTTGCTTATTCTGGACAACCACAACCGATGTCGCTGGGTTCGCTCCTACCGCAACCCTATGGAAATAGAATTATTTTCACCTTCTCCCGAATTGATTTCCCTTCAAGGTTACGGGCGCTTCAAAACCGAAGACACCTTGACCTATAGCCCCCTAACCGTTCAATATTATGGGGCTTCAGAAGCAGATTTTTGGGTAAACCTCAACGAACTTTTCCTTGACTTTGCAGGTCAGAACCTGTGCAGAATAAATGGAAAGACTGTTAATGCCATTATTGCCATCCAAAAACCAGGTCGGATGGATGCCCGAAACCTAAGGATCCAAAATCTTGGATTGTTTATGAAAGGGGAAAATGAAGCCTGGGTTCAGGCGAGCGATAGTCTTTGGGGAGAACACCAAAGCAATACAACTGTCTGGCTTCGGGGCAACCCCAAAACCAGCATAAAGGAAACAGGAAAAGGAAGGATTAAGTCATGGTGAAGTAAATCCTGGAATCCGCATTAGAAATCCTATTACGATTTTCCAATTCCAAATCCGGGTTAAAGCCAAGGTCTGGAAATGGCCATGGCATATTTTTCCCAACTAAACCTTGCGGCCATTTCTTCCATATTCGATTCAGGGATAGGCTCCCTTAGAAACCTGGCCATGACCTGGGCCATGTCTGAAGTATCGCCGTCATTGGCCAGGTAGCCGTTTTTACCATCAAGAATGGTTTCAGGGAAGTGGCCCACTTTGCTTGCCAGAATAGGTTTGGAAAAATTATACGCCATAGACTCAACACCCGAAGGAGTGGCATATTCATAAAACAAAAGAATGGCATCACTTACCTGGAAATATCGGAAAACCTCTTCGTTTGGAACAAAATCATTG
>JBIPNA010000087.1:0-11447 GCA_044375665.1 Catalimonadaceae bacterium | reverse complement strand
GTAATGGATGCTAAAACTGAAGCCGCTGCTATATTAGAGGGGAGTAAATTGGTTCAGCCCTCTGGATGTATGGCTTGTCATAAAGAAAATGATAAGGTTTTAGGACCTTCTTTCAGGGATGTTGCCAGGAAATACAAAAGCGATCTTCCTACGGTAAAAAAGCTGGTTGAAAAGGTTTACAATGGAGGATCGGGAGTTTGGGGTGATTACGCGATGGCTGCCCAGAGTCACCTGAAAAAAGACCAGATTGAGAAGATGGTTCGTTGGGTTTTGAGTTTGAAATAATACGGACCAGGTAAAGCTAAAATCAGGCTTTCCAGAAATGAACCAGGGCCTGGGTGGCTCTTGCCCGGTGGCTTAACCGGTTTTTTACTTCAGGGCCTAATTCAGCAAAGGTTTGTGAAAAGCCATCCGGAATGAAGATGGGATCGTAGCCGAAGCCTTGATTACCAGTAGGTTTTGTGGCAATTGTCCCTTCAACCAAACCCTCAAAACTGTACATTTCACCTTCCCAAAAAAGGGCGAAAACAGTTTTAAACCTGGCCTTCCGGCTCCCGGAGCCCTGAAGTTTTTCCAGAACGAGTGCCATGTTTTTTTCTGCGCTCCTTTCCGGACCGGCATAGTGGGCAGTATCTACGCCGGGTTGTCCATTCAAGGCTTCAATCTCCAGGCCGGTATCGTCTGCAAAGCAATCCACGCCATATTTTTCGAAAACAAACCGGGCTTTTTCGAGGGCGTTTCCTTCGATGGTTCTTTGATTTTCAGGAAGCTCTTCTGTACATCCAATATCATCAAGGGAAACCAGCCTGATAAATTCAGGGAGTACAGACTGGACTTCTTCCAGTTTGTGGGCATTCCTGGTAGCAAAGCAAATCCGGATCTGGTTCATGCCTCAAAGGTGGGACCGGGTCTGGGATTTCTGCAAAAAAACTGCCCAAATGGCACAACATTCAATTTGGCTTAATACTTGATTAGCCAAATAGAACGTACATGTTTGCTCCGAACCGAGAAATGAAAGATACAGATAAAGAACTGGAAAATAATGAGTTAGAATCTAACTCAAGCACAGAAACTATTGAGTCTCCTGAAGATGGGGGATCTGCCGATGCGGCAGAAACAACTGACGCAAGCCTGACTGCGGAGGAAAAACTTCGTGCCGAGGCAGCCGATTGGAAAGATAAATATGTCCGTCTATATGCGGAATTTGAGAATTTCCGTCACAGGACTTCCCGCGAAAAATTAGCCTTGGTGAGTACAGCATCAGAAGGCCTGATGAAAGATTTGTTGCCGGTCATCGACGATTTTGAGCGTTCCCTGAAAGCGATGGAAACCGCCCCGGACCTGACGAGCCTGAAAGAAGGGGTTGAAATCATTTACCACAAGTTTCTGTTGACACTTACCCAAAAGGGCCTAAAGCCTATGGAAACGGTTGGTAAACCTTTTGATGCAGACATTCATGAAGCGGTGACCCAGTTTCCAGCCCCAACTCCGGAGCAAAAGGGTATGATAATAGACGAATTAGAGAAAGGGTATGCTTTAAATGAAAAAACAATCCGTTTTGCCAAAGTGGTCATCGGATCTTAATTCCATAAAAAATGGCGAAAAAGGATTTTTACGAAGTTCTGGGATTGGGCAAAGGTGCCACTCCCGAAGAAATCAAAAAGGCCTACCGGCAGCATGCCATCAAATTCCATCCGGATAAAAATCCTGGAAATCCGGAAGCTGAGGATAGGTTTAAAGAAGGAGCCGAGGCATACGAAATTTTAAGTGACCCTCAAAAGAAAGCCCGATACGATCAATTTGGTCATGAAGGCCTGGGAGGCGGAGCTGGCGGTGGCTTCCAGAATATGGATGACATTTTCTCCAGGTTTGGAGATATTTTCGGAGATGATTCTCCTTTTGGCTCTTTTTTTGGCGGTGGTGGCCGGGGACAAAGGGTTCGTAAGGGCTCCAACCTGAGAATTAAGTTAAAGCTATCCCTTAAGGAAATTGCTGAAGGTGTAGAAAAGAAGATCAAGGTCAACCGCATGGTAGCTGCACCAGGTGTGACATTTAAAAGTTGTCCAACCTGTGGAGGATCTGGCCAGGTTAGCCGCATTATGAATACCCCGCTGGGCAGAATGCAAACATCCGGAACTTGTCCTTCATGCCAGGGTGCCGGACAAATGATTGATCAGCGCCCTCCCGGAACCGATTCTTCAGGGCTGCTGTCGAAGGAAGAAGTGATCTCGGTGAAGATTCCTGCCGGTGTTCAGGATGGAATGCAGTTAAGTATGTCGGGAAAAGGCAATGAGGCACCTGGAGGTGGCATTGCCGGCGATTTACTTATTTTGATTGAAGAGGCTGAAGACGAGGAGTTGAAGCGTGATGGCAACAATGTCATCTCGGAGCTTTATCTGAATTTTGCGGATGCTGCACTGGGAACGCATACAGAAGTAAATACCATCGATGGGCGGGTAAAAATCAAAATTGATTCTGGTACCCAAAGTGGAAAGATTCTTCGGTTGCGGGGGAAAGGAATCCGCGACATTAATGGGTATGGCCGGGGCGATCATCTTATCCACGTCAATGTTTGGACTCCGAAAAGTTTAACTAAAGACGAGACCGCTTTGCTTGAAAAACTCAAATCATCGCCCAACTTTTCACCCAATCCGGGAAAATCTGAGAAGGGATTTTTTGAAAAAATGAAAGAGATGTTCAGTAACTAAACCTCACTATTCATACAAAAAAAGGTGGTTTCCGTTTTGGAGCCACCTTTTTTGTTGGATTGATTTTGCTAAACCCGGATTCGGTTGCGAACAATTGTTTGCGTTCGAATTCAGGCTAAAAGAAGATAATCAGGTTTTCATCTTCTTCTTTTTTGCTGCAGGAAAGAGGATGTTGTTGAGAATCAATCGGTAGCCTGGTGAATTCGGGTGAAGATTCAGATCGGTTGGTTCTTCATGAACCCGATGCTCGTAATCTTCCGGATCATGACCCCCATAAAAGGTCCAGGTTCCTTTTCCAACTGTTCCATGAATGTATTTGGTTTCACCAATGGATTTGTTTTCACCCATAACCAGAACTTCCGGTTTTATCAGGCGGCTTTTGAACCCTGTGGTTTGTCCCATAAATCCTTTAATGGTAGTGGTATGGTTTTGAGTGAGCATACAGGGAACCGGATCCCATTTGGCTGAAAACTGAAACAGTTTGAAATAGTCGTTGGCTTCGGTCAGTCCGCGTTCGAAAGGCTGGTTATCGATGTTTGAGAACTCGTATTCGACCGGATTGGTTGATACCCGAAAATTTCGAAAGGCAAAGCAAGGGTTGAAGTCCAGGCGTGACTGGGCACCAGGATCTTGCGGATCTCCATCATAGATATCGCCTACAATGTCTTGTCCATCTGCTGCGAGGGCAATATCATACGTATCTGTTGCAGAGCACATGGCAAACAGAAAGCCACCCCCGGCCACATATTCCCTGATTTTCTTAACTACAGCAAGCTTTAAATGAGAGACTTTGGTGAGTCCATATTTGTGGGCCACAGCTTCATATTCTGCTACCTGCTCCTTATACCAGGCCTCATGCCCAAAATTTGCAAAAAATTTCCCGTATTGCCCTGTAAAGTCCTCATGGTGAAGGTGTAGCCAATCGTATTTTGCCAGAAGACCATCCATGATTTCAATGTCGAAGACAAGGTCATAAGGGATTTCGGCATAGGTAAGAACAAGGGTAACGGCATCGTCCCAGGGTTTCTTGCTTTTAGGGGAATAGACGGCCACTTTTGGGGGCTTTTGGAGCCGCATGATTTCCATATTGGCATCAGGAGCCTGTATTTCGCCTTGAATGGCCGCATAAGCCGGATCCGAAATCACCTGGTAGCTCACACCACGGATGACACATTCGTTTTCAATGGCTGGTAAATGTGCACAGGCAAAACTACCGCCACGATAATTGAGCAGCCAATCCACTTCAACTTCTTTGGTCAATGTCCAATAAGCAATACCATAAGCTTTCAGGTGGTTTTTCTGGGCCTCGTCCATCGGAATAAGCAGGGTGTTTCCTTTCAGGAGATGGCCTGAGAACAGGAGAATCAGAATTAAAAAGGAGGTTGTCCGGGTGAGAAATAGCAACATGTAAGCAGTACGGTTGAATGTGCAATTTCGTTCCAAAACCGAAAGCCTCCAAATGGGTTCTGGTTTGGGTTTTGGATGCATATCTAAAATTTTTCCATCGCTTGCAGAATTGGCATCAAAAATTACCTTTGAGAGTTCGTTGGCTTTTCACCTATGAAGTTTTTCCTGGTTGGTTTGCCTGGTTGCGGAAAAAGCACTCTGGGCAAGAAATTTGCGTATGTAATGCGTCTCCCTTTTTTTGATCTGGATCAATTGATTGAAGAAGGTGAAGGTGCACCCATTTCAGAGTTGTTTGTGCAGCATGGCGAAAAGCAATTCAGGGAAGTCGAACATCATTATTTGCTAAAACTGGAATCGGTTGAAAAAGCCATCATTGCCACCGGGGGAGGCACACCTTGTTTTTTCAACAATATGGAAATGATGAACCAATTGGGTATGACCATTTTCCTTGATCTTGCTCCGAGGGAGATTGCCCATCGGCTTTCAGAAAATGGAATTTCAAAGCGGCCTTTGCTTAAAGGAAAAACGAGGGAAGAAATATTCCTGACCTTAGAGCACTTGCGCCATTTAAGATTTCCCTACTACAGCCAAAGCCAGTTGACCTTACACAACCCGGATGTGCGGTTCAACGAAGACCTTTTGTTTGGTTTCCAAAAATAGGCCTTCAGGGCAAAAGCAGCCTGGTCCAGGCAGATTGGCCCTGACTGTCCTCAACCCTTAAAAATATGGGTCCTTTTCCTGCAGGAAACAGGCTCCAGGGCAATGTGCCATCTTGTGCGTCAGACGAAAAATCGAATAGGTTTTTTCCCGACAGGTCCCAGCCCCTTAATCTTACCCTGGTTCCCCAGAAAGCACCTTCCAGCCTGAGTCCGGAAGGAATTATGGTTATCCGGGCTTTTAATTTTGATGATTCTGTTTGCCTTTGTCCGGAGATCAAACTTCCATTTACTTTCAATTGGGCCACAACGGGTAAATGGTCAGAGGCTTTGAAAAGTGAATTAAGTACAGCAGCCGGGACAGAGTTGTTTGCAGGACTTGCGGTAATGCTTTTGTTGTAATGCTGCCCATCATTTCCCAGAGCTTTGTAGGTTCCGGGCGCATAACGCAAACCTGCAGAATCGTTGATCAGGTGACGGTTCATGAGGATAAAATCAAACCGGTCGTCGAGGCCGCCGCCAGAATAGCAGCCGCCATTGTTGTCGGTTCTGGGGCATTGGGTGTGCACATCTGCAAAAGAAGCATTTGAGCCCCAGGATCCGATTCGGTTGATTGGGTCAAAAAACTGGTAGGCAGGCTTGCTTCCGGGAAGAATCAGATTTTGAAATGCGGTTTCAGATGACCGGTACACATTGAAGTCGCCCAGGATCAGACAATTCTCCGTTTTGGGATAATTTTGCAGATAGTTGCGAATGGCAGCGGTCATGCTGGCCCTGTCGGCGGCATCGGTTGTGGTATTTCCAGCTTTCAGGTGACAGGCAAACACATTCAACCAAATGGTATCGCCCTGCGGGAGTCCGGTTGTCTGAAGGAAAAGCCGAAAGTGGTGTGTAAGCCGGTAAGAGGTATTAACATAACTTTGGAAGGCCAGAGTCATCTTTTCACTGTTGTAAAAAAGCATGCTGGTGATGGTCCCCGAAGGCTCTGCTTGTGGATTTGACCTTTTATAGGCCGTCATTCCATCGGTATTGAGGACGTTTGTCAGAAAGGAATTTGCAATAACCGGGTTGGTGTTCATTTCACAAACCCCAAGGATATCTGGTTTATAATATCCCATGATGGTTTTGAATTCCGGATTTTTAAGGGTCAGGCCATTGTTGGCGGCAGTACAAGGGGCGATATTGTTGCCATAGTTGGTCAGGTTATAATTCATCACCCGAAGTGTGTCGGGTCCCTGAGCCTTCATTTTCCCCAGGGAAATCATGACCAAAACCGGAATAAAAAATGCGCTTAGCAGGCGGAAATTCATGGCCCCAATTTGCAAAGGTTTTTTTAATGAAATCGGTCTGAGCCCGAGATCCCTGAATTTTTGATACAAGGCAGTATAGAGGATCATTAAAAAGAAAATCCCTGAAAGTTGTTCAGGGATTCTTCCGGGTTGTTCTGATTGGCTGTTAATGGTTCCACCAGAAAAATCGGGTATGGTATTCGTACATCTCCTTGATGGTAAAGAGAGCAAATAATCCAAATGCATTTGCAATGAGCATAAAGCCGCCAATGCGTTGGTAAAGCATTCTGCTGCTGTTTTTTACGTGGCGTATGACCTGCATCTGGACAATGGAACGATGGATGTATTTCGTAACATGGAAGAAAAGGACATAAAAAACACCAGCGTTGAAAGAGACATAATAGATTACGTCCTCATTTGTCCGGAGAGGAGGAAAAATAAAATAGGAGGCAGCAAAAATCAATGAAAAGATTTCCAGTGATGTGATACGGGCTGCAAGGCTGATGTAGTTTTCTACACGCCAATCGTTTAGAAACACTGAAATGCTCAGGTTCCAGGATAGTATTTCTTTAAGTACTCTGTAGCCTAAAGAAGAGCCTTTGATTTCTTTTCTCCCAGGCTGGGGGAAGGCAGAAAATGTGTTGTTAATTTCCATAGTTGTTGTTGTTAGAAGGTATGATGAAAGAGAACGGCTTGCTCTCTTCTTGAATGAATTCTTCCTGGCTTTGAGCCGACAGGAGCTGTTGAAATATATCCCAGATGGCCTTTGCGGCTTCCAGGTTCAACCCCATATGCAACTCTTTCTGGGGGCGGTTGCAGTATCTTGGAAATTTGTCCAGTTGGGTAACTATCCAACCTGCTTCCTTATACTTTTCCATCAGCTCGATAATGCCTTTGGTTTTTTCGTTGATGGCAGTAAACACCCAATCACATTCCATTTCAGAGGAAAGGAAAAAAAGGTTTTTCTCTACAACTCCGAATTTGTCACTTCTGCTGTTAATGCCAAGTCTAACTCCTTGATATGACAATACTTCCAGGCATTCTATCCATTTTTTTCCTTTGTACAGAAGCTGATAATCCAGTTTATGAAGAAACGAAAGAAAGTGCTTCATGGTCTGGGTTTTTCCAGATTGGGATGGGCCTTGAAGGATGATCAGATGTTTTGGATTGGTGGCCATCACAGTGTTCCTCTGCTTAAAATATACAAATCGCCACCATCGTCGAAGAAGAGCTCAGGGTAGGCATTTTCTGCTTTCTGGGTTTTTAAAAATTCCCATGAACAGGGGCCGCCGGATGGAAGTGCCGGATTGGAAGAGCCGCGGTAAGGACCAGCGTTTCCACCATTAAAATCCAGTAGCTTTACCTTGATCTCCGTAAAATTTGCAGGGTCAAAATCGGTTGGCCTGGGACCCTGGCGCAAGACCAAAGAGTTTGTCACAAAAGTTTGCTGGTTACTGATCCTTGCAAAAGCAACCGCATTTCCATTTTTTCTGGGCCGGAAAATCAGTGTCCCCGTTATGTCAGGCGTAGGCGCAAAAGGACTGGGTAAATCAAGGGTTCCTATAAGAGAATCAGAAAACATTATTTCATTGGACCCAAGATCTGCCAGGCCGGAACGATTGCTGAAACCGGAAATGTCTTCCACAATTTGAACGTGGGCGTCCCAGGTTAAAAGATCATTGTAGCTAAGGAACCCTCCGTTTCCATTACGGATATTTTGAAAATTTTGTACGTCTCCGGTCAGCTGTTTTGTCCAGATTGAATCAACTCCCTTAAGGCTGTTTCCCCTATGAAAAGTTAAATACCTGGTTCCTGTCCAGGAAATTAAGGGTTGAAACCGCAGTTGAACCGGACTTCCTGCGGCGCCTATTTCTGTAAACGTGAGGATTCCCATTTTGGTAGAATCTTCGGGCAGGTAGATCGGATACGATTTTTCATTTCCGGAAGGCCGGTTTCCCCCAAAGTTGCAAATGGCCAGGCGGATGGTATCGCCCAATCCAACTACTTCTTCTACAGCCAGAAAACCATGCAGCGTGTCGAAAGCAGAAATTCCGGGAAGAGCCAAAGGGAAATCGAAAGCATAATTTCCGATATTGTCAACAGAAAGGGTGCCGATTGTTGCCTGTTTGTTTGCCGGGCCCGTTTCTGAAGAACCCAGATAAAAAGAAAGCGGGAAAGAACCGGAGCGGCTCAGGCCCTGCAGTTTGGTTCGCATAACCCAACGACCATTTTCCCGCTGCCTGATTTCCAAAGTTCCTTTAATTGAATCGGAGGAAAGGGGAAAAAACTGGAAAGTTTTTTCCCCGGGTTTCAAGGCATTGGACCCAATTTCTCCTCGTAAAACTTCTATTGGGGCCACTTTTCCTGGCTCCATTTCAAGAATCCGGACAATGGCATCCGAACCGACGAGCGAATCGTAATACAGTGTCTTTCCGGAGTAAAGTGTGGAAAGGGGATAGGGTTGGCTGGCAGCCGAACCAACTTCGCCCAGATCTGCTACATCCTGGTAGGAATTTGTCGTTCCCTTAATCCGAAAAGATAGTTTTCCGAAGTACCTTTTGGAGGATTCTGTTCCCGTTAATTTTAGTTCAGATATGGATGTTCCGATTTCCGATTTGGTAAAAGATACGGTTCCGGTCATACCTGGTTTTAAAACCTGATTCAAAGGGTATTCAACCTTCTGACTGGTAGGGGCAGGTAAGGAGTCTAAAGAAAAATTCTGAACCTCACAGGCTGAAAACCAGCCTATTCCAAGGCTGAGCAAGATCAGTTCAATTAGTTTTTTTCGCATAACGATTGATGAATGCGAAGGAAAGCTAAGGGGCAATTGAATGAAACAGACAATGTTAAGGAATCCTTAGGTCCTGGAAATGGTTTTGCTAAATCTTGGTCCTCAGGGTTCAGATTCTTTAACTTATCGGTACCCAGATTTAAGAATCTGTTTACAGGAGATTGAGGAGAATGCTTCAACATCGCACCATGAGACGTCGATTGTTTACAGGCCTTCGTTTGGGCCTGTGCGCTGTATTTGCTTTTGCCTTGTTGTTGGGTCAATCCCAGGCCCAGACCAAATCTGGAAATGGAGTGCTGGCTGGTTGGATAAAAGATGAAAAGACAGGAGAAGGCCTTTTTGGTGCGGCTGCTGTTGTACGTGGAACGACCAATGGGGCAACTGCCGATTTTGAGGGGAAGTTCCGGTTGTCGTTGGCTGCCGGTACCTATGAACTGGAGGTTAAAATGTTAGGCTACCAGACAAAAATATTGACTGGAGTGATCGTGAAAGCGGGAGAAGACAGGATTCTGACCATTTTTTTAAAGGACCAAACGGTTGAGACCAAAGCGGTGGAGATTGTGGCAGATGTTCGAAGCAACAATGAAGATGCCTTGTTGAAAGACCAAAGGGCTAACAATGGAATTACCAGTGGTGTCTCTGCAGAGCTACTGGCCAAAACTCCGGACAGAAACTTAACCGAGTCTTTCCGGAGGATCAGCGGAACTTCCATCCGGGAAGGAAAATATGCCATGGTTCGCGGACTAAGTGAGCGCTACAACATGGGGCAGTTAAACGGGGTGTCCATTCCCAGTACAGAATCTGACAGGAAGGCCTTCAGTCTGGAGTTGTTTCCTTCTAATCTGTTGGACAAGATTGTGGTATCCAAAACGGCCACACCAGATCTGCCGGGAGATGTTGCAGGGGGGTTAATCCGGATACAAACCTTAGATATTCCATATTCCAATTCATTTCAGGTAACCGTGGCCGGAGAACACCATTCCCTGACAACCGGAAAGGATTTTGATGAACTGAAGCGTTCAGGAACGGACGCCCTTGGTTTTGATGATGGTCTGCGCCAGATTCCAACAGGGACATTATCGACCGACGACAATGCTTCCAACCTGAATCTTCAACTAAAGGCAGCCCAAAGCCGGGTATTTAATCATCAGGTTGTGCCAGTGCAAAGAACAGCCGGCCCCAATCTTTCGGGGCAGATTTCATTGGGAAGAAGGGGCAAAATCTGGGGGAAGACAGCCGGGCTTGTGGCCAGTGTCAATTATTACAGAACCAATCTGCGGAATCAATTCTTTTCTGATGCTTCCACTTTTGAAGCCCAACAAGGAGGAAGCACCGAACCGAAAGAATCAAACCGAACCTCTCAGGACCGCTACAAAACCCTGAGCAGCATTTCCTGTGTATTGAACGGATCGATTAAACCAAGTACTTCTACAAAAATCAGCCTTCGGAATTTCTTTTCCCAGACAGGCACCAACCTGAGTCAATTTTCGCTCAATCAATACCGCAGCCGGCAAGACTCTGTGACAACCGAGTATATTGACAAGAAGTCGATTGTGAGCTTTTATGAACAAAATTCCTTAATCTCCAATCAGTTGACTTTTGAAAAGTTTTTTGGAACCGAAGGAGCGAAACTGGAAGTACTTATCGGAACAAACGCCCTGTTCCGGAATACCCCTGATTATAGTCGTTTGTTTTACGACCGATCTGGTAATTTGATAGATGGTCAACAGAATGAAGACAAATTTCAGGGAACATTTGGAAACCTTCCACCGGTCTCATTTAATCAGGAGTTTTCCGGCAAATTTTTTTCAAGGCTTGACGAACGTTCTTATTCTCCAACCGTTAATCTGACACTTCCGTTCACGGTCTTGAAATTAAAGAATACGGGTCGTGCCGGTATTTTGTATCAGGAGCGGGCCAGGGAATTTACAGGCCGGAACTATTTGTATCTGAAAGGTTCGAATGCTGGTTCCGTTTTGTTTCAGGGACCCGATTCGATTTTTCGGGATGCCAATTTTCAGCCCGATCTGCTCACTTTATATGAGACAACCCAGGTCAGTGATTTTTACAGCGCCGGTACCCGCTTGTGGGCAGGTTATCTGATGAATGAAACCCAATTCGGTTCCAGGGGAAGTAAGGTTATATATGGCGTTCGGTATGAATCATATTATCAGGAAATCGAGGCAACAGAGTTTGGGAAAAAGGTTCGGACAACCCAGGCATCAACCGTTGGAGATTGGTTTCCTTCCATCAATCTAAATCTGAATCCGACCTCCTGGTTTGCAGTGCGGATGGCCTGGTCGAAAACAGTGAATCGCCCGGAACTGCGGGAGTTGGCAGGGTTTACTTTTTTCGAGCCCAACCAGAACGTGTATTTCTATGGGAATCCGAATCTGGTCCGGTCCAAAATCACCAATGCTGATCTTAAGTTAGAGTTTTATCCAAACGATTTCTCATTTATATCACTCAATGGGTTTTATAAGAAATTCATCAATCCTATTGAAGTGACGCGTGGATTTGTAACCACATTACCAACTTTTACTTATGCCAACAGGGATGAAGCCACCAGTTATGGCTGGGAGCTGGAGGGGAAGTA
>JBIPNA010000427.1:0-3005 GCA_044375665.1 Catalimonadaceae bacterium | reverse complement strand
CGCACCGGTCACTAAAGCAATTTTTCCGTCTAGAAGTCCCATGAAATTTTTTGCGGCAATGTTACAGTCCTGTTCGCTGCCTTGCAAGGGATTCCTTTTCCCTTATTGGCCTTTACCCCGGGCCCAACTGAACAGGTTATTTGAAAAGAGAAATTTCAGTGATAATAAACCTGCTTTTACCAAACAAAAAAAACCTGGTCCGCCAGGTTTTTTTTGTTTGGTGGGAGAGCTTCAGGAAATAGCAGGCCCGAGGACTTCGTATTCAACCTTCTCATTTTCTTCCACCCTTCTGTAAAGGGTTTCGTCATACAAGAGATAACTTTCTCCATCTACGGTCACCTCTTCTACATTTCCGTCGGGCAATGCGGGAACTCTCGCCCCAACAACAGGTTCTACTACTTCAAATTCGTCTTTCGAAACGGGTTTGTAGAATACACCCTGATGGTAATAAACCGGGTTGTCGTAAGAAAGGGTCACAAATCCAAAAGGTAATGCCCTGACCCGGATTCCACGAGGTGGAACAACCAACAGGTAACCACCGGGAGCTGGCCGGTAAAACAGCCCGTTACACCAATGGTATTGCATACCTCTGTGTCCTACGGTTACAAAAGGACCAGGAAATACAGCAATGGCACGGGGTCGGTATGGTCTTACCACAACGAATCTGTTGCGCCGGAATGGTCCCCTGATGTGGCGGGAATTTTTTACGACGACTACACGACGACCTCTCGGATGTTTGTGTCCCCGATGGCCCCTTTGGGCCTCTGCTTCAAGGAACAGGAACAGGAAAAGCAGAAGAATTGAAAAAATCTTGGTTTTCATGGCTTTGTATTTTTGCCTCCGAGTCTCTTCAGCATGGCAAGTTTAATATCCGCAGCTGATTATTTTGCTGAAAAAGGATCCAAGGTTATTCTTCCCGAAAGTAGCTTTAAATTAAATCAATTTACAGGACTGATCTTCAGGATCTTGAGGAAGGATGGCTGAAAATATCACGCTATTTGAACTGCCGGTTGCCCAGAAGCACTTCTTCAAGACAGTTCAATGCGAATTGTACGGCTTTGTTTAATACCTGGATCCGGCTTCCCTTCAATTGGGTTTCAAATTGAGTGCATTCGCCTTCCCGCAAACCAATGCAAACAAATACCGATCCGGATGAAGCACTTGTTGCATACCGGGTATTTGTACTGGGGGCTGCGCCTGTAATTGCGAGGACAACATTGGCTTCAGGAATCCATTCTAAAAGTCCCTCGGCCATGGCTTTTGTGGTTTCTTTTGATTCTGCCCCCCAGCCTTCTATTTCTTCCAGGGTAAGGCCAGGAAGTTTGGTTTTCATTTGCCGCATATACACCACCAAACCGCCCATCAAAACATCCGAAGCTCCTGAAACCGAGGCCAGTCGGGCAGAAATACCACCCGCTGTCATGCTTTCAGCCGTAGCAATACAAAGTTTTTGTTCCCTTAGAAGCTTGTGGATACGCCTTACCTGTGCTGATGGGCTGTTCCGGTCTGACATTGGCTCAGGATTTTTTACCTATGGCCACATATTGTCCACCTACAGGCAGGAAAGACAAGAACTTTTCAAGGAAATGAAATGCTTTGAAAATCCCTCCTCTGGGAAAGAACAGGGTAAATTGGTTTTCGCAATTCCTGAATCCTGCACGCTGAAGCAAACTTTTTGTGTATCCCGGTTTCAATAAAACAGCATCTGCATCAAATGGACATGTGTTTACCATATGCATTGTTACAGGGTTGTAAGGGTTGTGTTCTACTATAAAGATCTTACCCCCGGGCTTTAGAACCCGATGCGCTTCCTTCATCAGTGCATCATGGAGTTCAAAGCGAATGTGGTGCATAACTGTGGCCACAAGAATGAGATCAAACTTTTCATTTGGGTATGGAATTTCCGTCCCATTGTAAACCCTTACCTCGGCTTTATTAATGTTTCGGGCAGCTGCTTCTTCAATGGACTTTTCAGAAACATCTATTCCAAACAACTGGCTTTTGGGGAAATAAGAGGAAAAAAAAGAAAGGCATGTTCCGTCTCCTGCTCCAAGGTCCAGAATGGTATGGGGCTCTGAATCCTGGTAGTATTTCCTGAGCCATTTTACCTTAAACTCGGAGAAATAGGAGCTGTCGGCTCCTGTCAGTTTGATGTTTTCGTTGTGAATCTGCCTGTAGTCTTTTGCAAATTCATCAAAGTTGTCAAAGGTGGGCTGATCTGAGCCTGACATGTTTCGCTGATTATCAGGTTTTCTTTTTGGCAAACCGTCCTGAAGGCTTTTTCCCGGCAGGCTTTTCCCCCTGGTCTTTATGGAGTTTCAGACAATCGTCGAGGGCGAGATTGGCAGCTTCCACCCCTTTTGGGATTTTGACATTGTCCTTACCCACAGCAATATAAGGTCCCCAGCGTCCATTTAGTATTTTTACATCCGGCCTTTCAGAAAATGTCTTGATAACTTTTTCGATATCGGCTTTTCGCTTGGCTAGTATCAGATCAATTGCCGTTTCTGCATCAATGGTGAATGGGTCCATTTCCTTCTTCAAAGAAAAGAATTCGGATCCCAGCTTGACATATGGCCCAAAACGACCATTGTTGACCACCATTGTTTTTTCCTCATATGTCCCGATCTCCCGTGGCAGATCAAACAACGCAAGTGCCTCTTCAAGCAGAATTGTTTCAATCCGCTGGTCTTTCTTTAAACTGGCATAAGCAGGTTTTGGCCCCCCTTCCTCCTGTTCTCCGATTTGAACATAAGGTCCGAAACGACCGAGCCGGGCAATTACCTTTTTCCCGGTTTTGGGGTCAACTCCAATTTCACGACCCGTATTGACATCCTTCCGGTCTATGTTGCCTGTATCTTCTACAGTTTTGTGAAAAGGGGCATAAAAATGACGAATCATTTCCTGCCAGCTGAGCTGTCCATGGGCAATGGTATCAAACTCTTTTTCAACTTTGGCTGTGAAGTCATAATCAACAACCTGTTTGAAGTATTGTGTCAGAAAGT